>JBEIHL010000156.1:0-6854 GCA_040381375.1 Opitutaceae bacterium | reverse complement strand
GGCCTCGCGCTCCGCATCGATGCCGGCGGCAACACGCAAACCCAGGTGGTGCCGAGCCTCTCGCCGGGCGAAACCCACGTGGCCCGGATGCCCGTGAGCGACGCGGCGCTGCAAACGGCCGGTCGGCTCACGATCTCCACCCGGCTGACGAATCCCGCCGGCGCCGTGGATCAGGTGCCGGCCAACAACACGCGGGCGAGCGTGCTGACGTTGCCGAACCCCTGACCTACTTTGGGTCGCGCCGATTCCGGCGATTTCCCATCGAGCATCTGAAATCTGGAATCGGGGATTTCAACCACCGCGCAGACGCTCCATCGCTGTCCGGATTCGGAACCTGGGCGGTTCGAAAATTCCAGATGCCAGATGACCGATGACAGATTTCAGATTGTCGGACTGTTAGAGTAACCGATTCCGATTAGGGCGCCGCGCGCAGCGTTCGCCCTTCGTTCCAGCGCCCCTGCACCAGTTCCACCTTGGGAAATTCAGGCAGCACGAAATCGCCGAGCAGGATCCGGCCGAGCAGCATCTCGGTCGCCGTCGCCCCCATCATGGCGGGATCCTGGCAGATACCCGAGTACCGGTTCCGGTCGGGAAGCTTGTCGAGCAGGGCGAGTCCGAGGTCACGCGGTACCGCGATTCTTCGCCGCGTGAGGAACGCCTCGAGCGCGGCCGTGTAGGTGTCGTATTGGTGCAACACCACCACATCCGGCCGATAAGAGGAGAACCAACCCGCGAACTCGGCCTCGTCCCAGGCCTCTGCGCGCAGGACCGGAATCGGCCGGCCTTCGAACTTTCGCTCCGCGTGACTGAGGAACGTCGCCGAGTAGAGGTGGTCCGTCCGCCGGTCGCCCGAGACCAGAATCACAAGGCCGGGCCGGCGGTAGCCGCGCCGCAGCAGTTCGTCGAACAGCGTGCGCGCGTCGGCCACGAAGTGACTCACCACCCGGTGCAGCTTGTCGGGAATGCTGGCCGCATGCGTGACGACCGCGAAGGGCTGCAACGCCGCCGGGAAACGCTCCTCCGGGTCGAGGCTGCCGAGGCACAGCAACCCTCGGATGCCGCGGGCTTCGAGAATAGCGCGCAGCCGGTCCGGCGTGAGCCCGGGCCGTTTTACCCAAAAGTCCTCGAGCTTGTAGCCGTGCGCCTCCGCCCGCTGCCGGGCGCCTTCCCGCACCAACCCGAGATGCGCGTAAGTCGGGCGCTCAATCCACGGCCGCTCCTCCGGAAAAAACGAAATCAGCCCGATCGTCGCCCGGTAGGCCGGTGCGCCCGAATGACGCACCTCGCGCATGAGCTCGGCGAGCCGCGCGTTGGGTACGTGGCCGGTGGTTTTCGCCCAGCGCCGCACGGCCGCCCGCAATTCGGCCGAGACGCGCGGGCTGTCCTTCAGCGCCAGCGAAACCGCCGTCGGCGACACCCCCAGTTCCCGGGCCATCGATCGTACACTCATGCGTTAGTTGACGTAAACCAAAACACCTTTTGCGGGCGGCCCGCCAAGGCAAAAGCCTAGCTTTGGCCCAACCCTTGAAGGCCACTCCGGCTGCACTCGTTATCCGACCCTCGGAACGGTGCGGCAGTCGGGGCCATCCCTGCCTTCGTCCGCATCCCATGAGAACCCCTCTGCTCGTCCTCGCCACCGCCGGCGCGATTTTGATCCCGGACCTTTCCGCCCAAGTCGCGCCTGCGCCTTCGCGCGCCGCGACGGCCGCCAACGATATCGTCCAACTCAACGTCTTTCAGGTGAGCGCCACCAACGACGACGAGTACCGCGCCGCCAACACCACCACGGGCACGCGTTACGACACTCCCGTCAAGGATCTGCCGATGAACATCGAGGTCCTGACGACGAGCTTCATGCGCGACATCGGCGCCCTCGATGTGCGCGACGCTCTGGAGTACGTCAGCGGTATCCAACTCGACACCACGGCCGGCGGGACCGGCGGCAGCCGCGACAATCCGGAAAACAACACGCTGCTCATCCGCGGCATCGCGGCGGCGATGAACAAGGACGGCTTCCGGCGCTTCGTCCCGATGGACCCGATCACGATGAGCCGCGTCGACATCATCAAGGGTCCCGGCGGCGCGCTCTACGGCCAGGGCGGCACCGGCGGTGTCGTCAACGTCACCAGCGTCCTCGCCGGCAGCCGGCCCGTCACGCGTTTCGCGCAAAGCTTCGGTTCGTTCGATTTCTACCGCACGGAGTTCCTGTGGTCCGGTCCGGTCACGCCGAAGGGCGCCATCGGTTTCTCAATCCCCGTCGCGTACTCGGGCAGCAAAAGCAACGCGATGTACTATGAGACGAACACGCTGCACCTGAATCCGGCCCTCACGGTCAAGCTGGGCCCGAAGACGTCCTTCCTCGCGTCGATCGAGGCGCGCTACAACACGCGCGACAACATCCGGAATTTTTTCCTCACCGACAACACCCGCGACCCCGACGGCAACTTCTACGGCACCCTGATCGACGGCCGGCCGGGGACGGCCCGCGTGCTGACCACGCCGGATCAGCGCGACTTCCGCTTCGAGGGCCCGGACACGTTCCGCAAGGAGCGCACCTACGTCCGCACGTTCCGCATCGATCATCGCTTCAACGAAAACCTCCAGTGGTGGGGCGGCTACAGCGCCGAGGACATCAACGTCCGCGACCGCAGCTTCAACATCGCGCTGCGCAACGCCAACGACGCCTCGATCCCGCTGCGCGTCCGCAACGACCCGCGTTTCCTGAGCCTGCTCCGGCCGTCGTTCGGCACCGCCCAGCCGCAGGTGCTGGACATCCGCCCGAACAACATCACCAACTCCAGCCGCACCGTCCGGCCGACCTGGAAGTCCGAGCTCTATTTCGCGTTCAAGACGGGCCCGGTGAAGCACCGGATGATCACCGGCATCAGCTACGGCCCGCTGACCTCCGGCAACAACGCCGCGAATCAGAATTTCTATTACGGTAACACCGGCACCCCGAACGACCCGGCCACGCAACGCTGGGAGGCGCTCTCGAACGACGTTATCCTCACGCGGTTCCGCGACCCGCGCGACTACGCCTCGGTCAAGCGCTGGGACTACGCGGCGATCAACCAGTACCCGCAGGGACCGGAGACCGCGATCGGGACGCGCTCCTCGTACCTGACCTCATACTTCTGGGACCGGAATCTCTACGCCAACCTGCAGAGCAACTTCTTCAACGACCGGGTTCAGACGATCGTCGGGCTTTTCGACACCCGCAACGACCGCGGTGGCATCGTGTACGATGCGAGCGGCAACTACCTCTGGAACGGCCCCGCGCCCGCCGGCAGCGGCTCCACCCTCAACGGCGTCCGCCGGCCCGAACCGGTCCGCAACACCGCGCCCAGCTTCACCGTCATCTGGCTGCCCGCGGACTGGGTTCGCTTGTACGCGAATTCGATGAGTTCGATCGATGTCGGTCCCGCCTACTCGGCCTATGACGGCAACGGCGGCGCGCTCGCCGGCGCCACCGTGAACAATGCCGAGGCTGGCATCCGCTTCGACCTGCTCAAGAGCAAGCTCCTGCTCAATGTCGTGGGCTTTGCGATGACCGACAATGATCGGCCGGTGAACTTCGGAGCCGCGATCCAGAATCTGCTCGTGTCGCCCACCGGCGGCGTCAATGGCTCCGGCTTCGGCGCCTTCGTCAAGACGTCGACGGAATCGAAGGGCTTCGACCTCAAGGTGGATTACATTCCGCTGCGCAACCTGCGCTTCAACGTGGGCGTTTCGATGAACGACGTGCAGATCAAGGAAATCGAGCCGTTCGCCACGCCCGCCAACCCGGATCCGAGTCGGCTCGCCGCGCAGCAGCGTTTCGTTGCCGCCGGCGGCAGCTCCGGCCGCTACCTGGGCAAACCGTCCACCGACATCTCCAAGTACACCGGCGCCGCCTTCGTGCGCTACGAATTCAACCAGGGCGTCCTGCGCAATACGTGGGTCATGTTTGCCTCGAAATACCTCGGCCGGCGCGAGGCGGAACTCATCTCCGTCAGCACCGCGACCGGCGACATCACCGTCGACCGCCGCCTCGTGCCGTCGCGCTTCGTGTACGACCTCAATCTCGGCTACCGGCAGAAGATCGGCCGCTACAACACGAACTTCCAACTCAACGTCGCGAACGTCGCCGACGACGACAAGTTCTACGGCGCCGTCTGGCAGACCGGCCGCACCTACCGCCTGAGCGCCGGCCTGAATTTCTGATCGTCCCCCCGGGGAGCGCGGACGCCCTCGTCCGCCTCCTTCCTTCGCTGCCGTCCCCACCCTTACCTCCCTCCCCCCCGAGCATGAAGACCCCCACCCACTCGCCCCGCTCCCGCGCGGCCCGCATCAGTGCGCTGGCCGACCTCCTCGGCGGCGCCGACCTCCACCACTCCGCCCGCCGGCCAGTCCGTGATCACGCTCTCCCCCTTCAAGGTGAGCACGACTCAGGATTCCGGATACGTCGGCCAGGATAGGCTGGCCGGCTCCCGGCTGCGCACGAACATCAAGGACATCGCCGCCGCCATCAGTCCGATGACGGCCGAGTTCCTCAGCGACATCGCCGCCACCAGCATTGAAAACGAGATCGAGTACGGCGTCGGCACCCGCATCGAGACCGACGACGCGCGGGCCGCCGGCCCCGTGGCCGACGGCTACAACGACGGCTTCCGCTCGATTCGCATCCGCGGGCTGCCCGGCGGCGGCCGCAGCATCAACTTCTTCAACGCGCCCGGCACCGGCGTCGTCGGGATACAGGGTACTCCGTTCCGCGACACCGGCGCGACCAGCGTCACGGGCGTGCTCGAACGTTCCGGCGGCGACTGGGTCGTGGTCAGCGACCGCTTCCCGTTCGCGCAGAACTTTCGTCAGTTCACCTACTCCGAGGCCGCGGTCGGCGGCGTGCTCGCCAACGACTTCGACATGGGCCGCCGGAACCCCGACGCGGTGCTCGAGGCCAACGGGGTGCGCGGGGCGTTCCGCGTGAAGAACGCGTCCTCGTTCCTGAAGCGCGAACTCGCCCGCGACCTGAATCTCGAGTTCGGTTTCAACCGCCAGGTCAGCTCGGGCGACACCCACAATCTCGCGACGTGGAATCACTATGGCATCGCGGCCGACACGAATCGCTACCTGTCCAACGGCCAGCTCCGGCCCGCCGGCCAACTTTATTGCATCGACGTCTCGCCCGATCACCGGCCCACGAGCTCACAGGTCAGCCAGGGCCGCGTCATCTTGTCCTATGAAAAAGGATACAAGGATCTCGTGAACGTGCGTCTCGCCCGCCTGGGTGAGATGGCGAAGACGAATTCCCGCAGCGAAATTCTCCAGCAATACTGGCTCGAGGGCCCGGGGATCACGAGCGGCGGCGCATTCAATCCGACGCCGGAGAACGGCGCCAATGTCGTCTACTACCGCAATGCCCTCCCAGTCTCGCCGTAATCAACGATCCCAATTTCCGCACCCCGGCGCCCTACGATCTTTCCGGCCCGACGCGCTACCAGGATCCGGCCACAGGCGCGGTGAGCAACATCTACATGCACGAGCTCAACCGGTCGCAGGGCAACATCGGCTATGCCGACCGCTACACCGGCGCCTACATGGGCGTGGGGCAGGTGTTTCTCTTCAAGAACCGGTTCGTCGGCACCTCCGGCTATCGCAAGGATCGCCTGAAGAACTGGGTGGGCGTCGCGCGCCTCGAGCGCGCGCTGGCGTCATGGCACGGCCCATACAACCCGGCGGAACAGATGGCGCGCCGGCCATTCTCGTCACCGGGCTACCACACGACGCTGACCGGCGGCTTCGTCCATCCGACCCGCGACTCGCTCAACTACGCACTCGGCCTGCTCGACACCGGCAAGCCCGAGCACCTCGAGCGCGCCACCGCGATCGTACGGCGGGTCGTTTCGCTCCAGGACACCGACCCGGCGCGCCGGACCTATGGCATCTGGTCGTGGTTCATGGAGGAGCCCTTGGACAAGATGCGTCAGCCCGACTTACACGGTGGTCGCGCTGCTCGAACTGTCGCGGCCATCGTCGCCTTCACGCTAGCCGTCGACTCCGCCCGGTCCCGCGGCCCTGATTGGGTGGGCGAAGTTTTATGCCCCGACGGGTCGCGGGATAAACCCGCTCCTACAGCCAAGGCCCATGGGCAACCGAGCCGATACGCGCGGCCACGTTTGGCTTGCCGAGGCGGCCTGCGGTCGTCTTCTTCCGCGCACACTCGCCCGCACGCACCATGCCCAAGCCCGATAGCCTGTTGGAGAAACTCCTGGAACGCTCGATCTTCGCCAGCCGCTGGCTGCAGGCGCCGCTTTACCTCGGCCTGATCGTCGCCCAGGGCATCTACGTTTATCAGTTCTTCGTCGAACTCTGGCACCTGCTGCACATCACCATCCACGGCGTTCCGCAGGGTGGTCCTGACCTCAGTACCACAGTGATGCTGATGGTGCTCGGGCTGATCGATGTCGTGATGATCGCGAATCTGCTCATCATGGTGATCATCGGCGGCTATGAGACCTTCGTCTCGCGGCTGCATTTGGACGACCACGCCGACCAGCCCGAATGGTTGAGCCATGTGAACGCCGGCGTGCTCAAGGTGAAGCTGGCCACGGCGTTGATCAGCATTTCGTCGATCCACCTGCTGAAGACCTTCATCGAAGTGCGCAGCCCGACCGTCGCGTTTTCCAGCGACGGCGTGATGTGGCAGATCATCATCCACGTCGTCTTCGTGCTCTCCGCCATCGCGCTGGCCTGGACCGACAAGCTGATGATGGCGGGCGTGAAGGCGCAGGACCCCAAGTCGCATTGAGCGAGTTGTCGGAGCGGCTTTACGCCGCGACCGAACGTGAGACCGACGGCTCGGTCGCGGCGTAAAG
>JBEIHL010000155.1:0-6877 GCA_040381375.1 Opitutaceae bacterium | reverse complement strand
GCCTTCGCGCTGATCGTGCAGGTATCCGACGCCCACATACGGCGGCGTGTGCGTTGAGTATTGCCAGGCCCCGCGCAGTTCGGCCTCGGTTTCGTCCACGACGATGCCCCGCAGGCGGGCGGGATCCCCGACGATGAAGGGCACGAGTTCCGGCCGGTCGACCTGGCCGGGTGGATGGATATTGGCGACGGCGTCCGGATGGGGCTTTCGCGCCGCCCGCGGCGCCGGCGAATCTGCGGCGCCGGTGCCCAGCACGACCGCCAACACGAGCAATGACGTGACCGCCGGTTTTCTCACGGCGCGACCAGCAGAGGTGCCCACAGGCCTTCATTCACCGTGGGCGCGGTCCCCGAAGCCGGGAATGTCGTCTTGACCGCCGCCCGGAGCTGGCGGGAGAGATCGGCTACCGTCGCGGCGTGGGCGGGCAGCGAGGCGAGATTGGTGAGCTCCTGTGGATCGGTCGTGTAGTCGTAGAGCTCGCGGCCCTGCGCCCCCTCGCCCCACTCCGTGTAGCGCCAACGCTCGGTGCGGAAGCTGTAGCCGGCGAACCGACCCACCGCGGCCTTCTTCTTGCCGCCCCCACCGCCGCCGCCCCGCATCACCTGGGTCAACGCCCAGCCACGGCCCTTGGCGGATACGTTGGTCAGGATCGGCACGAGGCTCTGGCCCTGGAGGTTGGCGGGGGCCTTGACCCCGGCGAGTTCGGCCAGGGTGGGGTAGAGGTCGAGGTGGCTGACGGGTGTCGGCGCCGCGGTGCCCGGCTTGCTCACTCCCGGAGCCACGATGAGCAGTGGCACGCGCGCGCTGTTCTCGAAGAGGCTTTGTTTCTGCCACAGGCCGTGCTCGCCGGTGTGGTAGCCGTGATCGCTGGTGAAAACCACGATCGTGCTTTCGGCCAGGCCGAGCCGGTCGAGCGCGGCTATGACGCGACCGACCTGGGCATCCAAGAAACTGATACTGGCGTAATAGGCCTGCAGAGCGTCGCGGCGGAGATCGTCGGTGAGCTGGTTCTGCTCGTTCTTGTAGCTCATCAGCGCGGCGGCCGGCTTGTTCGCCTGGTCCTGCTCCACGCCCTGGACCACGCGCATGGCGCTCTTCGGGTGGAGGTCGAAGTAGGGCTTTTCGGGCGCGACGTACGGCGTGTGTGGCCGGAAGAAACCGACGGCGAGGAAGAACGGCCGGTCCTTCTGCCGGGCGCAGCGCTCGAGCACCCATTCGGCATCCGCCGCGATCTTTCCGTCCGTGTGCTCGGCATCGCCCTTGGGCGAAGCGTACCAACTGAGCGTGCCGCCGAACTGACCCGGCGTGAGCGTCTTGATCTTCGGATGCTCCTCGAGCCGGTCGACGCCGGCCGGATTAAGCTCCAGTTCCCACGAGGCGGGGTCGTCGTGTCCGTCCGTCCCGATCGAATTCGGCACGTTATAATGATACAACTTGCCGATCCGGCCCGCGAAATAGCCGGCCTGGCGAAACGCCTGCGACAGGCTCACCTGATTCGGGATCGTCTGCCGGAAAATCTGGGAATTCGCGACGATGCCGGTGCTGTTCGGATAGAGGCCGGTCAGCATCGAATTGCGACTGGGTCCACAGAGTGGATACGTGCAGTAGGCGCGGTCGAAACGCACGCCGCGCGCCGCGAGCCGGTCGATGTTTGGGGTCTTGGCCACGGGATCACCGTAGCAGCCGAGCAGGTTGTTCAAGTCATCGGAGATGATGAAGAGAACGTTTTTTCGGGCCGTCGCCGCGGACATCACGTTCGCGGTGGCAAGCAGCAGGGTGAGCAGAGCGAGCAGGCTCAGGCGGGGGGCACGGGGTGACATAGCGGCAGTGATAACCGTTCCCGCGGGCGGTTCACGCCAAACTTGCGGCCGGTGACATGATTTCCCGGGTGACGCGCCGGGTTGCATCGATGCGTGGGCGACTCCATCCTGCCGCCGATGAAACCCCTTCGCCTCCTCCTCTCCGGCGCGGCCATCAGTGCCGCGTTTTCGTTCATTGCACTGCAGGCCGCCGAACCGAAGTCCGGCGATTGGCAAACCTGGTTCAAGAATGGCCTCGACGGCGGCCGCGTCGTCAGCGGCACCGCGAGCTACAAGGTGGAGAACGGTGTGCTGATTGGCACGACGGTGGATGGCAGCCCGAATTCCTTTCTGATCAAGGGGCCTTACCGGGACTTCGAGCTCGAGTTCGAGGTCAACGTCGACGACGCGCTCAACTCCGGCGTCCAGGTGCGCAGCCGTCTCGCGAAGGAGGGCGACGCCGCGCCCAAAGGTTCGAAGAAGGGCAAGGCGCTGCCGGCGGGAAGACTGTACGGTCCGCAGTGCGAGATCGCGATCAACGGCACGGCGGGCGATTTCTACGATGAGGCGCGCCGAGCGGTCTGGTGGAGCGCCGTGACGAACACCGAGAGCGTGCGCACCGCGGCGGCGAAGGCGGCGTTCAAGAAAGGCGAGTGGAACCGCTACCGGATCGTCGTGCAGGGCGATCACTATCGGAGCTGGGTCAACGCGGTGCCGACGGCGGACTTCCGGCAGTCCGACGACCCTGAGGGCTACATCGGATTCCAGGTCCACGGTATCAAGCAGGGCTCCGGCCCGTACTCCGTCCGCTGGCGCAACGTGCGCTTTCGGGAACTGAAGTAAGCTCTGCGTGCTCGCTTCCTGTAGGAGCGGCTTCACGCCGCGACCCGACGTGAAAATCGATCGTTCGGTCGCGGCGGAAAGCCGCTCCTACAACGACCGATTGGATGTCTCCGCGCTCGCCTACGGCAGCAACAGCGTATCCGCCATCGCCTCAAAGTTGGCGCGCACCGCCTCGAACTGCACGAGTGGAACCCGCAGCATCATTTGCGCGACGCCGCGTTCACTTATGACCCGGACCACGTACTCGCAAATGGTGCGGTTGTCGGACGAGAAGTGTGCGACAAAGAGCAGGGCGGGATGCCCGCCGATGTGTTTGAACGAGAAGCTCCCGGTTTGCGGGGTGTAGGACGTCAGGCCGTTTACGATACGCCGGATCGCGTGTCGCTCGGCCTCCTTCCGCATAACGTACTCGGCGTTCGCCGGGATCGGCTGCGGTTTCGCGTGGCTCTTGTAGTAAAGCGTCGAAAAGGCGCTGGGCACCGCCGGGACTCGAAAGTAAAGGGTCGTTTCCCGGTCGCCCCAGCGGACGACGCCGTCGACGATCCAGTCCGAGGGAAAGCGCGCCGACCAGCTATAGAGAGGATCCCGGATCGTATGGCGCGGACCGATGATTTCAACGGGCGGGACCGATTGGGACCAGCCGGGAATGCACAGGAGCATCGCCGCCGCCGCCAAAATAGGGCGGTTCACGGGATGGCGAGTCGTGGGTTGGGACGAACGGGGACGCGGGACATGATCCCAGATTCATCGGGCCAGCCAGGAAATGACCGGGGTGAATCGACGTTAAGCTCCTCCGTTTTACGGGTAATTTGCAGACCGGAGATGGCCGGAGGAGCCGTCCACGATCTGGATTGGTACTCCGGGGAAATGGGTAAAAGTAATGGAGCCGGGAATAGAGCAGGCGTCCCGGATCTCACATCGCCGATGCATGACCAGGAATTCCCGCAATTGGTGGAGGCGCACTAGGGGCGTGGTTTCACCTTTATGCGGCGCGACGGTCGGATTTCTCGGCCGGAAGTGCGGACCCGAAGGCGTTGCTCTTCTCCCAGGGCAATTTCTCCGCCACGGCTTGGGCTGACTCGGCGAACGCCTACGCGCTCGTGGTCCGAGGCAGCGCCGCGACGCTGCAGCGATTGTTCTGAAGGTTTCTCCTCTTGGGAGCGCGGACGTCCTCGTC
The DNA here is from genome assembly GCA_040381375.1 of Opitutaceae bacterium. Taxonomy (GTDB): domain Bacteria; phylum Verrucomicrobiota; class Verrucomicrobiia; order Opitutales; family Opitutaceae; genus ER46. The sequence goes on along the minus strand of JBEIHL010000155.1, from coordinate 3,058 downwards.
CGCATCGAGCGAAAGCGGCCGGGGACGGCCGCGCTCCCCGGAGGAAAATCCGCCCCGCAGCGTCACCCTCCGATTCGTCCCGGCAGGTAGTCGACCATCCGGCCCACGTAATCGGACGCATCCTTCTGGTCGGGCACGGTCATCTTCGCCGCCCGGATCGCAGGTAGCAGCGGTCGGGCCTGCGCGCCGAGCCGATGGGCGGCAGAGAGGGCGGAAAGGCGCTCGAAAACATCGTTGGCCCTGAGCGCCGCCTCCAGCACGGCGAGCGTGCGGTCGAGCGCGCCGACATGCGACAGGGCCTCCGCGGCGGTGATGCGCACCTCGGGTGACGCGTCGCCGAGCGCGGCGAGCAAGGCGGTCTTTGCCGGCGCTGCGTCAGCCCGGAGCGCCAACAGCCCCGTGGCGCCCCACCAGCGCACGGCGGCGTCGGGCGCGCGCAGCAGTTCGCCGAGCGCGGTGGCTTGGCGCGGGTCCATCCGGCTGGCGAGGTCGGCGGCGCGGCGCAGATCCTCGAACGGATTCAGCCGCGGGTTGGTCGCAATGGCATAGGGCGTGGAGCCGGCGGACCGCGCGTGCAGTTCGCGTTCGGGCAGGAGCCCGAGGTCGCCGGCCGCGCGCATCTGCGCCTCGAGGGCGGCGCGCAGGCGGGTAAGTTCACTCGCGTAGGCCGGATCGGTGGCGAGGTTGCGTACCTGCCACGGATCGTTGCGCACGTCGTAGAGTTCCTCGACCGGCTTGCGTGGCGCGAAGAAGCGCGCGGGCGATCCGGACAGTTTCCCCTCGAGATGCAGCGCCTCCCATTGGCGCATGCTGGCGTGCTGCCAGTTGTAGCTCATGTACTGGCCATACGGCAGGTGCGGGAGAAAATTGCGCAGGTACTGGAAGCGATGGTCGCGCACATAGCGCACGCAGTCGACCGCCTCGCCCTGGCGTTCCTTGCCGCCGAAGACATACTCGCGCGCCGGTCCGGCCTTTGGGCCGAGAAACGCGCCGCCCTGGAAATGCGCCGGGAGCGCGACGCCGGCGAGGCTTAGCACGGTGGGCGCAAAATCGACGAAGCTGACCATCCGGTCGGTCGCGCTGCCGGGCGCCGCGGGCGCGAGGTGCTGCCACTTCTTCGGGAAACGCACGAGCAGCGGCACGCGCAGACTCGGTCCCCACGCCCACATCTTTACGCCCGGCATGCCGGTGCCGTGATCGGAGAAGAAGAATACGATCGTGTCCTCGGCGAGACCGTCCTTCGCCAATTCGTCGAGCACGTCGCCGACCTGGTAGTCCATCGCCGTGACGTTCTCGTAGTGCCGCGCCCATTCTTTCCGGAACTCCGGCGTGTCGGGATGAAACGGCGGCACCGTGACCTTCGCCGGATCGCGCCGCTGCGCGGGAGTGAGTCGCTTGGTGTTTTGCTGGTACCGGGCGTCGTCGCAGAAAATCTGGCTCTGATGCGTGACCGTGAAATTGAACACGGAGAAGAATGGCTGGCCGGGCGTGCGGTTGCGCCAGTGGGCGCGGTTGCTCGACTCGTCCCAGGTGCCGCGTGGCGTGACGAAGTTGTAGTCCTCCTTCACGTTGTTCGACGCATAGTAGCCCGCGCCGCGCAGGTACTCGGGGAAGCACTTGAAGTCCGCCGGCAGCCGGGCGTTGGAGCGCATGTGATGGCTGCCCAAGCGGAGTGGATACACCCCGGTGATCAGGCACGAGCGACTCGGCGCGCAGACGCCCGTGTAAGCGAAGGCCTGATCGTAGCGCACGCTCTGTCGCGCGAACGCGTCGAGGCGGGGTGTGACGGCGAACGTGTCACCGTATGCGCCGAGCAGCGGGCTCGTATCCTCGCAGGTGATCCAGAGAATGTTGGGGCGCCCGGGGGTGGCGGCGGGCAGTCCGGATAGGGTGAGCACGAGCAGGACGAACGTGGAAATCAGCTTCATGGCGGCCTCGGTTGGAGCCATCTCGCACGACCTCGGCAGCATCGACAACCGGCAAATCCATCCGGTCGTGGTTCAGTTGGCGTACCCTCCGGCTGTAGGAGCGGCTTTACGCCGCGACCGAACGATCGGTCTCACGTCAGGTCGCGGCGCAAAGCCGGTCCCACAATGGCGAACTGACTTGAAGGCCAGCTGAATCGTCCCGGTTGCGAGGGCATCTTTTCGCGGCTGATTCCATGACGGCCGGTGGCGTCCACACCGCGGGCCGAACGTTCGGGCTGGTCCACGCGGCCTTGTCGCCCCAGCGCGCGGCCTCCTGCTCGAGCAGCGTGCGGAGCCGGGCCAACGTCGCCTGGTGCGCGGGATCCGCGGCGAGGTTGCGTTGCTCGTGTGGATCGGACCCCAACTCGAAGAATTGCGTGCGGTCGACGAGTGGGTAGCGGATGAGTTTCCAACGCTCGTCGCGCACGGCGCAGATGAATCCGGAATCCCCCGTTCATTGGGAGGCGGTTTTTAGCAGATCGATGGCGGCATCGTTGCGCTGCCGTTCTCCGGGTGTGCTGCGGCCGGCGGCAACGGTGCGATCGAGCAGAGCTCGCAAGCGCGCGACAATCTCGGGCTGCGCAGCCTGCAGGTTGTTCGTTTCGCCCGGGTCCGTCTCGAGATTGTACAACTGCAGCGCGGGCGATCCGGCCTGGCGGGCCTCCGCGTCGCCGGGTTTGCTCCAGCCTCCAGAGGCGGGGCAGAGCGCGAGTTTCCACGGGCCTTGTCGGATGGAAAAAAGCCCGTTGATGGAGTGGTGCACGACGGCCTCGCGCAGGGGCGCGCGAGCCTGGCCGAGCAGCGCGGGCAGGAAGCTCTCGCTGTCCTCGCCCGCGTGGGCGGGCAGCGGCGTGCCGGTAAGTTCAGCGCAGGTGGCGAGCAGGTCGGTGAGGCAGATGAGCTGGTCGCTGCGTGAGCCCGCGGCGATCCGGCCGGGCCAGCGAGCGATGAAGGGCACGCGGTGACCGCCTTCCCAGATGTCGGCCTTGTAGCCGCGGAACCCGGCGCTGGCGAAGTGTCCCTGCTGCTCGAGCGCGGGCGTGTCGGCGGCAGGCGAGCAGCCGTTGTCGGCGGTGAAAATGACGAGGGTG
>JBEIHL010000154.1:0-6922 GCA_040381375.1 Opitutaceae bacterium | reverse complement strand
CTTCTACCCGCTGATCCTGGTGCTGCAGATGATGCCGGTGACGATCCTCGCGCCCATCTTCGTGCTGTGGCTTGGGCAGGGGTTGCCGAGCATCGTGGCAATAACCTTCATGATCGGCTTTTTCCCCGTCGTGGCGAACACCACGATGGGCTTCATCTCGGTCGACCGTAATCTCCGGGAGCTTTTTTTGATGTGCAACGCGACGCGGGCGCAGGAGGTGCGTTACCTGAGGATCCCTGGGGCGATGCCCTATTTCCTCACGGGGATGAAGATCGCCGGCACCCTTGCGCCGATCGGTGCGATTGTCGGGGACTTTCTCGCGGGCAGCGCGCAGGGCGGGGTGGGAGGCATCGGCTACATGACGATCTCGTATTTCTCGCAGCTCAAGACACCCGCCCTCTTCGCGACCGGTCTGGTCGCCTGCGTGATGGGTTTCCTGTTTGTCGGCGGAGTCAATTGGCTCCACTGGCGCCTGCTTCACTCGTGGCACGACTCTATGGTCAAGAAGGAATGAACACTCTCACCATGAAACGATTCTCCATCGGCGTGTCCTTCGCGTTTGTCCTGATCGGCCTGACCGGGTGCGGCGAAAAGGCGTCGGCCCCTCCCGCGGGCGCCGCGCCGCCCCTGACGAAGATAACGCTGCAGACGGATTGGTATGCGCAACCGGAGCACGGCGGATTTTATCAGGCGCTAGTCAAGGGCTACTATCGCGAGGTCGGACTCGACGTGACGATCAACCAAGGCGGACCGAATGCGATCCCGCGCCAGAAAGTCGCGACCGGTGCGGTGCAATTCGGCGTCGGGCGGACCGATGAACTTCTGGTGGCGGCCGGGCAGGGGGTTCCACTGGTGGCGCTCGGCGCGCTGATGCAGCGCGATCCTCAGGCGATCTTATTCCACAAAGAAAGTGGCATCCGTAGTTTCAAGGACCTCGACGGCCGCGGACTCATGGCGGAGCCGGGCGCGGTGTGGCTGAAGATTTTGGAGAAGAAGATGGGCCTGAAAATGTCGATGTTGCCGCTGGACTACGGCCTGAGCCGGTTCCTGGCGGACAAGAAATTCGTGCAGCAGTGCTTTATCACCAACGAGCCTTTCTACGTGCGGCAGCAGGGGGCCGATGTCGGCACGCTGTTGTTGTCGGATGCCGGCATCAGACCCTACCGGATATGGTATACGAGCCGCTCGCTTCTGACCAAGAATCCGGCGGTGGCGCGGGCTTTTACGGCCGCGTCGATCCGCGGCTGGCGCGACTATATGGAGGGCGACCGGAAGGAAGCTGATGCGCTCATCGGTTCGCTGAATCCGAAAATGGTCCCCGAGTTCATCGCCTACAGCGTCGGAGCGATGCGAGAGTTCAAGCTCGTAGAGGGTGATCCCTCGAAAGGGGAGCGGATCGGGCAGATCGATCCGGTGCGTTTTGCGAACGAAATCACCGAGCTCACCGCCATCGGCGTGCTGGGCCGACCGGTCAAACTTGCCGACGTCTTTGACGAGACATTTTTGCCGGAGGATGTGCGGGCCGCGGCTGCGCGAAAGTGATCGCGGCTCCCTCGCCCTCATCCCACTCCGCCCTCCACCCGCACCCGGCTTCAGTCCCTGCCTTGCTGATGCACCCCCACGAACGTGTGTTGCTCGGGCCAAGTCACATTCCCGTACCCCAGCGCGTCCTGCGCGCCCTCGGCGCTCCCACGCTCGGGCACCTGGACCCGCAGCACCTCCAGATCATGGATCAGGTCTGCGCCCGGTTGCGCCAGGTGTTCCGGACCCCGAATCCGCTGACTTTCCCGATGAGTGGAACGGGGATGGCCGGCAAGGCGTGGCGCATCGGTCTGATGGGCCACGGCGCGACCGTGCGGAACGTCGATCTTGTCCTGGCCGCGCTGGGAGCGATCCTGCGCCGGTAGTCCTCGCCGTCCATCCCAGCATGCCCCGCTATCCCGTATTGAAAGAGAGTGATCTCCCGCCCGGCGCGCGTAAACTCGTGCAGGTGGCGGGGGTGGAAATCGGCCTCTTCAATGTGGCCGGTAAGGTACACGCCTACCGCAATGTCTGCCCGCATGGCGGCGCGCCCGTTTGCCTGGGCAAGATCACCGGCATGACCTTGCCCTCGCGGGTGTACGAGTACGATTATGGACTCGACGGTTGCATCCTGCGCTGCCCTTGGCACGGGTGGGAGTTTGATCTCCGCACGGGCGAGCACCTCGTGGATCCCGCCACGAGGCTGAAAAAAATCCCCGTCGAGGCCGGCGGAGACGCGGCGGCCAGTCTGGAAGACCTGGAGCGTTTCCCGGTCGAGTCGGAGGGCGGGTTGCTCTGCGTCGTGCTGCCCGGGGGCAAGGCCGGCGGGCCATCCTGAGGCTTACCCCTATGCCGAAAAACACCTCTGAGATCACCGCCCGACCGCGCCTCATCGACACCGACGTGCACAACGCGTTCGCGAACGTGCGCGAGGAACTCAGGCCCTACTTGCCACGCGCGTGGCAAGCCTACGCGGATCACCACGGCATCCTGATGCCCGGAACCGGCTACAGCTCTTCGGTCGGGGTGCAGCGAGAGGATGCCCGCACCCCGTCGGGTGCGATGGCCGGCAGCGATCCCGATTTCATGATCACGGATCACCTCGATCGCTTTGGCATCGACTTCGCGATCCTGACGGGGTCGCACGTGCTGGGGATTTCCGTGCACACGGATCCCGACTGGGGGAACGCGGTCGCCACTGCCTACAATCGGAACCTCGCCGAGCGCTGGCTCGGGCGATCGGCGAGGTTTCGCGGCTCCATCGTGGTGAACCACTCGGATCCCGAGGCCGCCGCGCGGGAGATCCGTCGCTGCGCACCCGACAAGCGTTTCGTCCAGGTGCTGATGGCGAGCGGTTCGTCGCGGCTGTTCGGACAGCGCTTCTTCCATCCCATCTTCGAGGCCGCGGCCGAGTGCAACCTGCCGGTGGCCGTGCATCCCGGGACTGAGGGCGCCGGCACCGCCGGGGCGCCCACGCCCGCGGGTCGCCCCACCCGGTACTTCGAGTGGCACAACATCGTCCCCTTGAATTTCATGGGGCACATCAACTCCCTTGTGTGCGAGGGCGCTTTCGAGAAGTTTCCCCAACTGAGGTTCGTCGCCATAGAGGGCGGCCTTGCTTGGCTGCCCCAGCTGATGTGGCGAATGGACAAGAACTACAAGGCGCTGCGTTCAGAGGTTCCCTGGCTGCGCAAGCTCCCGAGCCAGTACATTCGTGATCATGTCTTTGTGACGACGCAACCCGTCGAGGAACCCGAGCAAGCTCAGCATTTTCTTCAGATCCTTGAGATGATCAACGCGCCCGGCAACGTCATGTACTCGAGCGATTACCCGCATTGGGACTTCGATAATCCCCGGATGACCCTGCAGTTTCTCCCGAAGGAGTGGAAACAACGTATATTCCACGATAACGCCGCCGCGCTCTACGGTTTGGCCGCCCGTGCGGCGTGATGGCTCTCTTTTTCACCACCCTAATCGTTTCACGAATCCCGATGAAGACCCTAAGCCCCCTCCTAGCGCCCGCACTGCATACCGGCCTCGTGGCCCTGCTCCTCCTGTTCGTGTCGCCTGCGATCCCCGCCTCCAGCGGTGCAGCGCCCGCGGCGGGTACTGCGCCGGTCGCCGCCGGTGGCACGATTCGCATCATCGCCGGCCTGTCGGCGCCGTTGACGGATGAGAAGGGGGGGAAATGGCTCCCCTCCAGCGATTTCCTCGATGGGGACACGATGGATCGCCCCGAGCTCTCGATCGCGAACACCGAAATCCCATCCGTTTACCGCTCGGAGCGGTTTGGCATGACCCGTTTTGTGCGGCGGATTCCGAACGGGAACTACCTGGTGAAGCTGCACTTCGCGGTCACCTACGAGGGGATCGACGGACCCCGCCAATGTGTATTTGGTTTTGATGTCGAGGGGCGCGCCTTCAAGGACTTCGACCTCTTCGTGCGGGCCGGCGGGGCTCTCAAAGCTTACGTTGAGTCAATTCCGGTGGCGATCAGGGATGGCGATCTCGAAATCAAGTTCACGGCTCTGTCCGGAAATCCCACCATCAGCGCCATTGAGATTGTTCCCCAACCTTGAAGCCATGACCGCTTGGTTCCGAGAAGCGGGTGCAGCCGGGCGACCGGACAGATCGATGTTCCCCGTCCACCTGCTTTCCCGGCCCGGCGCCCTCGCGCGTCGGATCGCCTCACGCTGGTCACGGCGCCGGCGCGGCGCAGACTCGCGGGTCGCTCCGGCCGGACCCTCCGGGAATCGGCGCGTCCGGACCCTGGCGCTGGCCCTGCTGCTACCGTCCTTCGTTCTGGGAGCGAAGGCGCGGGAGCTGCCCCTCCATGCCGATCGCGCCTCGAACTTGGATCTCGCCGTCACGGGCCTGCTCGCGGGAACCGAGCCGGGAGCCAAGCGCTACGCGCGCTGGGAGGACGTCGCGCGGCTGCCGCGGACCAAACTCCGTGTGAACGGGGAATTCGTCCCCGGGGAGCAGGAGGTCACGGTCGTCTTCCTTTCCGACCTATGGGCGGCGCTGCCCGTGCGGGAGGGAGCCGACGCGCTGCTGGCGACGTCCTCCGATGGCTACGCCGCGGTCTACGGGACTTCGTTCATCCGCGACTACCGGCCATTCCTCGTCCTGGAAATCAACGGGCAAGGTCCGGAAAAGTGGCCTCCGGCCGGACTGCGGTTCAATCCCGGACCTTACGTGATCAGTGTGGCCGCCTCGGTGGTCCCCGCGGTGGCGAAGCTGATCGACGCGGGGCACAAGCGGCCGTGGGGCGTGACGACCATCGAGATCGCCCGCCTCGAGGGCCGTTTCGACGCCTTCTTTAGCGGCCCGTGGGCCGGGGCCGGCGCGGCGGTGCGTCAGGGGCGAGAGCTCTGGATTCACTCCTGCTCCAGTTGCCACCGTGGCCCGGGCGAGGTGTTCGGCGGGACGAAGGGTGATCGCCCCTTTGCGTTGCTGGCCGCGCAGGCCCGCCACGCGCCGGACTATTTCCGGCGGTACATCACGGCCCCCAAGGAACTCGTGCCGACCGCCAGGATGGAGGCGCACCCGCATTACACGGAGGCGCAGCTTGATGCCTTGACGGCGTTCGTCGCCCTTGGGGTGGCGCCGTAGGAATCTTTCTCGTGCTGAGCCGGTCCGGGTGAAGGCGCGCCATCCAGCACGAGCGACGCGAACCGTGGTTTCCCTGCTGGCGGGCCCCGCCAGCCTTTACGCGCATGCGACTACGCGGGGCTGTAGTGTCACCGTTCGAAGGCACCGCAAGTCCAAGGATTCGGGCTGGGCTATCAGAATGGGGCGGCCAACGGGACTCGAACCCGCGACCCCAAGATTCACAATCTTGTGCTCTAACCAACTGAGCTATGACCGCCGTAAGGGTCGGCGAAATTCGCGGTGCGCCGGAGCGCTGTCAACCCCTTCTTCGTGCCGGCGACCGCCTGGCTCCTCAGGGCGCGCCGAACCGGATTTCCACCCAGCCAATCTGCTGTGGGGGACCGCGATCCAATTGTTGCGCGGCCACCTCGTTGTAGCCGGGTCGCAACGCCTCCGGGGGCACACGGTAGGCGAGCGCTCGCGCGGCGCCGCCGAACTGCTTCGGTTCGGACAACTCCGAGGCCGGAAGGAGCCGGGTGCCGTTTAGCGACACGTCGAGTTTCGCGCCCAGCACGGCGCTACGATCCGTCAAACCGATGACCACATAGGCCGGGCTGGTCGCGTCAGGTTGACCAACGTGGATGCGGAACCGGCCGCCCTCCGCCGCCTCGACCGGCAACTGCGTGCCGTCGGGAAAACCGTCGGGAACCGTGTCGCGATAGGTCACGGGGTGTCTTCGCGGCTGCCCGGCCAGCGCCGGCAGGGCGAGTCCGCTGCGCAGCAGTACGGCGTAGTCGGCGGCGGAGACCGGGCGCGTCTGGCTGTCCATCCAATTGAAAAGATAGAGGCTGTCCGCGCCGCGGTGCTGCGCCGACGCGGCGAAACCGCGCAGGGTGGCCAGGTCGTTGGGCACCGTGACCCCGGTCAGCCAGGCCCGAAGGTTGTGCTCAAAGCCCGGCACCACCGCCACGCGGGCCGCGTCGGCACCGAGCCGTTCGCGCCAAATTTCGACGGGAATATCGAAATCCGACGTGCGCCAGAACGGACAGGGCACGATCAGGTCGACCCAACCCGCGCGCGCCCAGCGGATCGCATCGAGGCCTAGTCCGGCGGCCGCGTCTGGATGCGCCGGCACGCGCACGCCGAGCCGGATCGGATGGCCACGACGGCGGGACCAGTCGTCGGCCAGGCGGCGGGCGTCGCGGACAAAGGCGTCGAGCAACGGAGCTTCCTCACGTTCGCGTCCCGGCGTGAGGTGGAAGCCGAAACGCATCCAGTCGAGTTCCACGCCGTCCGGATCGTAGCGTTCGAACAGCTCCTGCAGGAACGCGGCCTGGTGGGCGCGAACTTCGGCGTGGGCGTAGTTCAACGCATGGTTGACCCAGGGTTGCACCGGGCCGCCCGGCACGCGCCGCCAGCGGGGATTCGCGCGCCAGAACTCCGAGTGCATGAAGCTCTCGGGCACGTCCACGGAATGGATGTCGTTCATGCGCATCGAGAGCCAGGGTGAGAGCCCACGTTCGCGGGCGCGGGCGATCCAGATTGCGTAAGGGTCGAGACCGGCCTCGTGGAGCCGCTTGGCATTCTGCGGCCAGAGCTCCTTCGGCTCGACGCCCGCCACCGGATCCCAGATCGCTTCCCGGGTGCGGCTGCGGAAACTGGCGCGCATCGAGTTCGGGCTGAGGAACAGGTGGGTGACGCGGGTGTTCGCGTAGCCGTCGACCCAGGCCACGAGTCCCGCGCGCGTCATCTCCTCGGGCGGACGCGAACCGAAGAAGTGGCTGTTGTCCTCGTTGACGATGAGCAG
>JBEIHL010000153.1:0-6931 GCA_040381375.1 Opitutaceae bacterium | reverse complement strand
GGGCTTCGCGATGGCTGGCGTTGATTCCCGTTTCTCGGGAAAGTGGACGCTCCCTCCGCGCCGGCCGGCCCCACTCAACCATACCCTCGCGCCACCGGCCACACGGCCTCCACTTTGTCCCCGCGGGTTGCGATCAGGCGGTCGTAGAGGTTTACGTTGGGATCGCAGTGCGGGACGATGAACTCGAGGCGGTCGCCGAGCTCGATCGCCCGGCTCGGCTGCACAAACTTGAGAATGCCATGCTCGTCGCCGCCCCACCCATAGTCGACGCCGGTGATGTCTTTCAACTCAGGGCCGAACTTCCGGTCGGTCGCGAACGCCTTGAACCCAGCGTCCACCGTCGCGCTTTCGCGATAAGTCTTGCTGATGACGGTCGCGAGCACGGTGAGCGCCGGACGAAAATCATCGTAGCTCGCCCCGCTCCGGCCCCCGATCCGGCGGTAGTCGATGTCCATGAAGGCATACGAACCCACCTGCAGTTCGGTCATGGCCTTGAGCTCGGGATCGATGTTGTAGGTGCCGGTGCTCCCGCCGCTCAGGATTTCGAGCGGCATGCCCTCCCGGCGCAGTTCGTGCCACGTGGCGACGGCCGGCGCCATCGCTTGGTGCGAGTGAGTGCGGCGCGCTTCGTATCCCACGACGTGAGACGAGGGCCCGGCATAGGAATGGATGCCGCGCAGCTTGAGATGCGGAAGTTTGGCGATCTCCTGGGCGAGGGCCTTGGCCGGGGCGCCCGCCGCGATGCCGGTGCGCCGGCCGCCTGGATCGATGTCGATCATGAGGTGGAGCGTCACCTTCGCCGCGGCCGCGGCGGCGCTGAGCTGGCGCGCGTGAATGGGGTTGTCCACGACCGACATCGTGTCGGGACGGCGGCGGGTCAACTGCACGAGCCGGCCGATCTTTTCGTTGCCGACCATCTCCGAGGTGATGAGCAGCCCGCCGATGCCACCGGCGGCCATCGCCTCCGCTTCCCGGATCGTGGCGACGCATACGCCCAGGGCGCCGGCGGCAACCTGACGCTTCGCCACCTCGACGCATTTGTGGGTCTTCGCATGCGGCCGAAGCGCGATGCCAGCGGACTTGGCGTGAGCCGCCATCCGGGCGACGTTCGCTTCGAAGGCGTCAAGATCGACGAGCAGGGACGGGGTGGGCAGATCGTGCTTGGTCACGGTCTGACCGGCGGCAAGGCGCCGCTCCAATTCGGAGCCGGAGTAACCGGCGGGCGCTCCGGCCACGCGGATCGCAGGACCAACGGTGAGAGCGGCCAAGCCGCCTTTGAGCATCGAACGCCGTGAAATCGTCATGGGGGAGGGGGAGAACTGGAAACGCGGCCGTCATAGCATCGGATGTGCCGTGACCGGCCGTCGCAACCACAGAAACAGGGCAACCTCGCACAGGAGGACGCGGAGAGTGCAGAGAACAATCCATCCCAGCCGGAGAGTTTGCCCACGGAACACACGGAACCGATCCTTCCGTGTGATCCGTGTGTTCCGTGGGGCTACCCTCTCCGGATCGATCTCTGCGCCCTCTGCGATCTCCTGTAGGTTGGTTTGGATCCGGAAGCGCCCTGACTCGGGGAGTGACACCGCCCCTCAACCTCCGTGGACTGGAGGTCTCGTCTTCATGAATGTGCCTACGCCCCTTGTTTTCACCGGGACGGTGATTCTTCCGGACCGTCTCCTTTCGAATGGCATCGTGGTCTGTGCGGGTGATCGCATCACCGCGGTCGGACCCGCCGGCGAAATTCCAGTGCCGAGGGACGCCACCGTGATTGAGTCGCGGAACGGTTTCATCGCCCCGGGTTACGTGGATATCCATGTGCACGGCGGGGCGAATGCCGATTACATGGACGGCACGCGCGAGGCGGTCGTCACGGCGAACCGCGCGCATGCCCGGCATGGCACGACTTCGATTTTCCCCACCACCACGACCGGCTCGCGCTCCCAGATCGACGCCATGCTGCGGGCGGCGCGGGCGGTGCGGGACGAAGGGCGCGTCGAAGACGGAGCGCGTGTCGCCGGCGTTCATTTCTACGGGCCGTATTTCGCGGAGGACAAAGTCGGCTGCCACATTGTTTCCGGACGCCGGGATCCGGATCCGGAAGAGTATCACGCCCACTTCGATCTCGGCATCGTGCGCGTTGCGACGTGTGCGGCCGAGTTGCCCGGCATGGAGGCGTTCTTTCGCGAGGCGTCGCGGCGCGGGTACTTCTGCACCTGCGGCCATTCCAACTCCACCTGGACGGAAATGCAGCGGGCCTACGACGCCGGCATGCGGCACGTGGATCATTTCTGGTGCGCGATGAGCTCGGTGCCGAGTGTGCGAACGCGCTGTGGCACCCCGAGTCAGGGCAGCATGGAACAGTTTGTCCTCCTGCGGCCCGAGATGAGCACGGAGGTGATCGCCGACCTCTTTCACCTCGCGCCCGAATTGCTGGAGTTTGCCTACGCGATGAAAGGCGCCCGGCGCCTTTGCCTCGTCACGGATGCCAACCGCGCGCTGGACATGCCGCCGGGGCGCTACCGTTTCGGAGCCGAGGCTGACGATGACTGGTTCGAAAGCGACGGGCGGGTGGGATTCATCCCGGGCGGAGGCCTCGCGAGTTCGATCGTGGGCATGGACACCATGGTGCGTAACATGAAAGCGGTTACATCGTGCGGCGTGGTCGACGCCGTGCGCATGGGCAGCCTGACGCCGGCGGAGCGCGTCGGGATGGAGGCGGACATCGGCAGCCTCGCGGTCGGCAAGCGCGCGGATATCTTATCTCTGGATACAGACCTTCGCGTGAATCGGGTGTTCATCGGCGGCCGGGAGTTCCGCTGAAATCGGCCGGGGGCCCGCGGAGTCGAAGCAACGCCAGGGACGGGCTGGACTAGGCGGAGTCCGGGGCGTTGTTCCCCGGATCGACCATGGCTTCGGCCGGCGTATGGGCGTCGACCACCAGGGCGGTCACGATATCCGCGGCGACATTCACGGTGGTGCGGGTCATGTCCAGGATGCGATCGACGCCGAGGACGATGCCGATGCCTTCCGGAGGAATGCCGAAGGTGGTGAGCAGGCCGGCGATCAGCGGCAGTGAGCCGCCGGGAATGCCGGCGACCGCCACGGCGCTGAGCACGGAAAGCAGCAGCAGTGTGACCTGCTGGCCCGCGGAAAGATCGATGCCGAAAACCTGGGCGACGAAGAGTACGACGCAGCCTTCGTAGAGAGCCGTGCCGCTCATGTTCATCGTGGCTCCGAGCGGAATGACAAATCCCGCGACGCTGGGCCGGATCTTGAGCGTGCCCTTGGCGCAGGCGAGTGAGGCGGGGAGCGTGGCGTTGCTCGAGCTGGTCGAAAACGCGGTGATCAGCACCGCGCGCATGTCCTTCCACACCTTGCCCGGACTGCGCTTCGCCCAGAACTTGATCCAAAGCGACAGCGTGCCGAAGAGGTGGATCAGCAGCACGCCCACGCAGCCGAGCACGAACGCGCCGAGGGCGATCAGGATATCGACGCCGATCTTGACGACGACGCTGTAGATCATCGCGGGCACGGCGTACGGCGCGAGCCGGAGGGCGAAGTTGACGATGCCGGTCATCAGCTCGCTGACGAGGTCGAGGCCTTCGCCCAGCTTGCGCTGCTTCTCGAGGCTGAGCTGCGTGCCGACCGCCCCGACGAGCAGCGCGAAAAGGATCAGCGGCAGCACGTCTCCCAAGGTGGTCTTGGTCTGTCCGACGACGGCCCCGAAAAGATTCCGCGGCATGAACATCTCCACGATGGTGGCAAACGACATCTTGGGCACGGTGGCGCTCGATTCGACGTGCTTCTGCGCCGCGCCGCCAAACTCCTGCATGAGTCTCGTCTTGGCGGCGGGATCGAGATGGTTGCCGGGCTCGAGCACGTTCATCATGACCAATCCCAGCGCGACGCCGATGGCCATGTTGAGAAAGAAGAGGGTGAACGTGCGCCCGGCGAGCGGTCCCAGCCGGTCGAGCCGGCCGAGCTGCAGCACGCCGGAAGCGAGCGAAGCGAACACCAACGGGATCACCACGAAGAACAGCATCCGCAGGAAGATCTGGCCGAAGGGATCGAGGACATTCGTCGACACCTTGCGCATCGTGTCGACGAACCCGGGCACAAATTTTCCGACCGCGAGCGTGGCGAGGCCGAGAAGGACGCCGATGACGAGGCCGATCAGGATGCGGTTGGCGAGCGGGCGGTTGGTCTCTGCCATGTTGGGCGGGGAGGCTGGTCAGCGAGGTGGGGCTTGTCCAACGGGAAGTGCCCGCGGAGCGATGGTCGGAGCGGCAAACCATACCGCGGCGGCGTGCGTCGTGTATTGCGCGCGGGGCGCGGGAAGGTTCGCATCTGACCATGACCCACGCGTGCAGCGCCGTTGTCCTCGCCGCGGGGCGCTCGACCCGGATGGGTCGCGACAAGGCGCTGCTGGAAATCGGTGGCGTGCCTTGGTGGCAGCGGCAACGCGACGTGCTCGCCGCGGCGGGTGCGACCGAGGTGTTTCTTTCCGCCCGGCCGGATCAGACGTGGACGCGCCAAGCGGCGGGGTTTGCGGCCGTGATCCACGACGCGCTGCCGGACGGCGGCCCGTTGGTCGGCATCACGGCGGGTCTCGAACACGCCACCCAACCCTGGCTTATGGTCCTCGCTGTCGACCTCGCGGTGCTGCCGCCGGCGTGGTTCACGCAACTGCGGGAGGACTGTGCGCCGGGTGTCGGGGCGATCGGCTGGCGCGACGGCTTTTTCGAACCGCTCGCGGCGATCTACCCGCGCGAGTTCAAGTGGCTGGCGCGGGAGGCGATCGCGCGCGGCGAGTCTTCCTGCCAGCGGCTGGCCGCCGCGGCGGTGACGCAGGGACTGCTGCGCGTGCGCGAAATCGGCGCCGCTGAGGCCGACTGGTTGGCGAACTGGAATTCGCCGGACCAAATCAAGCCGCGGAACTGAGCAACGCGTCCGGTGCGCTCACGCGTAACGGTCTTCGGTCCACGGATCGGCGGTGTTCGAGTACCCGCGGACTTCCCAGAAGCCGAGTTTGTCCTCCGCGAGGAAGGTGATGCCGCTGACGAACTTCGCGCCTTTCCAGGCGTAGAGCTTGGGAATGATCACGCGGGCGGGCCCGCCGTGTTCGCGCGACACCGGTTCGCCGTCGAAGGACGTCGCGATGAGCACGTCGTCGTCGAGGCACTGCTCGAGGGAGACGTTGGTCGAGTAACCATCGTAGCTCGTGAAGTAGACGAACCGCGCCTCCGGCTTCGGTCGCACGCGTTCATACAGGGTGGTGAAGGCGACGCCGCCCCAGCGGCAGTCGTACTTGCTCCACGTGGTCACGCAGTGAAAGTCGCTGACATCCTGCACCTGGGGCAGCGCATTCAGCTCCTCCCAGGTGAGGGCGCCGGGCTCTTCCACGAGTCCATCGAGTTTGAGCCGCCAGTCGGTCGGCGAAATCTTGGGCTGGATCCCGAGATCGAGGACGGGGAAGCCGGTGGTGAGTTTCTGGCCCGGCGGCAGTCGGTCGCGCGACGGCGTGGCGCGGGCCGTGACGCCGCGGGCCTTCTGTTTCTCGGCCCACTTTTCCTTCGCCGCGATGTAGCGCTCCTTTGACATGGTTCGGACGCTATGCGGGTCGGGTCCCCGTGCAAGTGTTCGTCCCACGAGAGAACAATCAGTTCGCCAGCGCCTGTTCCACCGCGGGCCTCCGCCGTATATAATACCCCATCAACCCGCCCTGAAAGCAGACCGCGACCACGGCCAGGACCCCGATCGTGATTTGGTTCAGGGCGCGCTGATAATCCGGGAGGGACATGCCCCATTGCTGGGCGCTGGCGGCGAAGACGCCTTGAAAATCCTCCGGCACCGGCGGGAGCTCGACGAACCACAGGCGCAGCGCGCAGTAGCCGAGAATGATGATCAGGAGCAGCGGCTGGCTGGAGATGAGCCAGCTCATCCCGCGTGGATCGCCTTGCTTCAGCAGCCCGACCCCGTGCAGCTCGACCGCGCCGGCGCCGGACGCGAGCAGGCCGGTGACGGCAAACGCCCGCTCGCCGCCCGCGCCGGCGAGCAGCGCGAAGAGCCCGCCGAGCACGAGGGCCCCCGTGCCGTCGAACCGCGCGATGCGCAGCACGCGGAACAGCGTCTCTTCCGGGAGGAGGGGCGGTTGCTGCATGGAAGGTTTGTCATTCCGCGCGGAGCCTCGAAGCTCAAGCCTCTTCGTGCCGCCGCCCGACCAGGACCGCCCGTTTCGCTTTCGCCTGGAGTTCCCTCCCGAACTCCCGATCAGCGCGCGTGCCCAGGAGATCACCGATGCGATCCAGGCGCATCCCGTCGTCATCCTCGCCGGCGAAACCGGCTCCGGCAAGACCACCCAGATTCCCAAAATGTGCCTCGCGGCCGGCCGCGGCAGCCGGGGGCGGATCGCGTGCACCCAGCCCCGCCGCGTCGCGGCCCTGTCGATCTCGCGGCGCGTGGCCGAGGAACTGGGCGTCGCCTGGGGCCGCGAGGTCGGGTGCAAGATCCGCTTCAACGACCAGACCACGCCGCAGACCGTGATCAAGTTCCTGACCGACGGCATGCTGCTCGCCGAGGTGCAGGGCGACCCGATGCTGCGGGAGTACGACACCATCATCATCGACGAGGCGCACGAGCGCTCGCTCAACATCGACTTCCTGCTCGGCCACCTGCGCACGCTGCGTTACCGGCGGCCCGACCTGAAGATCATCATCACGTCCGCCACGATCGACACGGCCGCGTTCAGCGCCGCGTTCGACGACGCGCCCGTCATCCTGGTCGAAGGCCGCACCTTCCCCGTCGAGATCGAGCACCTCGCCAAACCGCTGCATCCCGACCGCGACACGCCGTGGGATGCCGCCGCCGAGGCCTACGAACGAGCCACGCGCGAAGGAAACAATCCCGCCGACACGCTCATCTTCATGCC
>JBEIHL010000152.1:0-6933 GCA_040381375.1 Opitutaceae bacterium | reverse complement strand
TGGCCGCCCTTGCCGGGCTTGCAGTAGATCGCGCCGTTGCGCACCTCGTAATTGTCGATCGCACCGATCCAGTTGCTGAGGTCCTTGCCGTTGACCAGTTCGACGAAGCCCTGGGCATCGCGCGCCGCGAGCGTGCGGGACGCCTCCTCGGGGCTGATCTCACGGATGTAAACGTTGCGCCACCGGATTTCGCTGCCGTGCGTCTGGAGCTGAATCGGGCCCTTCGCATAAACCGGATCGAGCATATAGCCCGCAGGCGGAGGCGGAGCGGCCTTCTTGCCCTCCTTGGTCGAGGCCTTGCCGTACGCGAGGTATCCGCTCTTCTGATTCGCGAAGAAATTCTCCAGCGCCGCGTGATCGACCACGACCTCGCCGTTCAACACCACGGTCACCCGCTCGCCAATCATCGTAACCTTGACGGTGTTCCACTGGCCAAAGGGCCGGTCCATCTTCTTCAACGGATCCTTGCCCGGCGATCCCTTGCGATTGTTCCAAAGGCCGCCCGAGCCCTTGTCCTGACCGAGTCCGCGCGGATCGCCCTCGGTGGAATCCCAGATCTGCACCTGGGGAATGCCGCGCAGGTAAATGCCGCTGTCACCCTTCGGCAGCGCCTTGTACTCCAGCATGAGCTCGAAGTCGCCGTAGTCCTTGTCGGTGGTCAGGTAGTAGCCTTTGCCATCGTTGACCAGCTCACCGCCCTGAACCGACCAGTGCGCCTTGAGGTGCTCGCTGATGGACTTTCCCTTCTTGTCGACTAAGCCGCCCTCGATCGACTGCTTTTTGTAGGTCGCGCGCTGCTCGGGCGACATGTCCCACAGGTCCTTCGGATCGCGGGTCGACCAGCCGTACCAGCCGGAGAGATCCTTGCCATTGAACAGGGCCGTGAAGCCGGGGGGCGGGGTGTTCGACGCGGCCGAAACCGGCGTGGCGAGGGCGAACGCACCCGCAACCGTCACCAACGATAGACTCAACGCAGTGGAGAAGCGCATAGATTTTGGGGGCTTTCATTTGGGCCTCCTTTTTCAGCGGTTGTCGACTGCGTTTGCGGGGCGGCGGATGGCCCTTTAGAGCGCGCCCGATCCCTTGCGTTATGTCCGGCAGTTGTTAGCCCTGACGCCACCTCAACATGCACCACCTCGTCCCTCTCTCGTCTGGCTTCCCCGGTCGTTCGCGCCGCCGGTTTCTGAGTCTCGCCGCCGCCCTGCTCCTGCTGCCGGCCGCGCTCCCCGCCGCCGCCTCCGGCTGGAAAATCACCAAGGGCAACAACGACGACCTGCCCGGCCAGAACGTATCAGTGACCCAGGACGGCAAGCTCGTCGCCCGGCTGATCTACGGCGAGGGCCAGGTCCTCCCCTACCTCGCGGTCTACGACCAAGCTGGCCGGCGGCTGACCAACGCCGGGCTCGACAAGGACGGCAAGACCGTGGGCATCGAGCCGCATCACCGCGGCATTTTCATCGGGTGGAACCAGATCAAATCCGACCTCGGGGTCGCGAGCCTGTGGGGCCTCGGCGGCAGCGGCAAAGCCAACAAGGACGCTCCTTCATCGATGCGGCTCGTCGAGATCGAGCGCATCGCCACGGACAAGGACTCGGCGACGATCGTCGCCCGGATCGAATGGCGCGCTCCGACGAAGGACGCCGCCGGCAGCAACCTGCTCGTCACCGAGACCCGCACCGTGCGCATTTCCCGTCCGGCCGGCGACGTCGCGGCGCAGGTCGACACGGCATTCCGGCTGAAGGCGGCGCGCGATCTGTCCCTCGGCGGCGACGTGCAGCACGCGGGCATTCACTTGCGCGTCGACCAAGCCGTCGTGGCGCGGGCCGACGACACCTCCTATCTTTGGGCGCCCGCCTCCGCGCCCACCGCGGGCAAGGGCTACTCGAAAACCGCAAAGGGTCAGGCCGGCTCAGTGGTCGGAAAGGACCTCAAGTGGGGCGAGTTTCTCTTCCCGCTGCACGATCGCTGGTACAGCACCCTGCAGATGACCGCGCCACAGAATCCGGTCGAGGAATTCTCGACGCGCGAGTACGGCCGCTTCGGCTTCTTCTTCAAGCGCGACCTCAAGAAGGACGAGACTCTGGAACTCAAATACCGGTTCCTCGTGCGCGAAGCCGCCGCACCCGCTGCGGCCCCAAAACGCTCGGCTGAACAAATCGCCCAGGCCCGCCAGGAAGCCGACGCGGCGTACGCCCGTTTCGTCCGCGAAGCCCGCTGATCTTCCCGGATGATCCACCTTAGTCGCGCCCTGTTGGCCGCCGCACTCATGGCGGGCGTCCTGCTGGTCACCGCCTCGCTCACGCGCGCCGCGGCGCCGGACTCCGGCGTCAGCCCGGGCGCCCGGGTGTTTCGCGCGGGCGCGGCAACGAGCAATGTCACGCCGCGGATAGGCACGTTCATCAACACCGACCGACCGGCGACGCACATCAACGACGAGTTGCTCGCGCGCTGCCTCGTGCTCGATGACGGTCGCACGCGGCTGGCGTTCGCGATCGTCGACGGGTGCATCATTCACCAGGAGGCGTTCGATCACGCCAAGCAACGGGTCCACGAGCTCACGCAGTTGCCGATCGATTACATCCTGATTTCCTCCACGCACACCCACTCTGCGCCCGACGCGATCGGACGTCCGCAGGGACCGCGCAACCCGGAGGAACAGAAGTCGATGGTCGCACGGATCGTCGACTCGCAGAAGCCCGACAAGGATCCTGTGTACTATGCGTTCCTGTCGGAGCGCATCGCGGACGGCATCGTGCGGGCGATCAACAACCTTGAGCCAGCCCGCATCGGCTGGGGCCAGGGCCATCTGCCCGAGCATCTGTTCAACCGCCGATGGTTTATGAAACCGGGCACGCCGATGCCGAATCCCTTCGGCGGCCAGGACCGGGTGAAAATGAATCCGACTCCGGGCCATCCCGGCCTGCTCGAACCCGCGGGGCCGACGGATCCGGAGGTGCACTTCATCTCGGTTCAGTCGCCGGGCGGCGAACCCATCGCGCTGCTCGCGAACTACTCGCTGCACTACGTCGGCGGCGTGCCGGCGCATCACATCTCGGCCGACTATTTCGGCGTCTTTGCCACGCGCATCGGCGATATGCTCGGCGCCCGGCGCACCTCCCGCCCCTTCGTGGGTATGCTGTCGAACGGGACGAGTGGCGACGTCAACAACACCGATTTCCGCTCGCCCCGCGGACGCCAGGCGCCCTACGACCAGATCAATCGCGTGGCCAACTCGCTCGCGGCGGAAGTTTACCAGGCGCATCAGCGAATTCAATTCCGCGACTGGGTATCCTTGGACGTGATCCATCGCCGGCTCGAGCTCGGCGTCCGGCTGCCCGGCGCCGCGGACCTCGTCCGCGCCCGGGAGATCGTGCAGCGCGCCAAGACTTATCCGCGCATGCAGTCGCCCGAGGAAGTCTATGCGCGCGAGGCGATCCTGCTCAGCGGATTTGCGCCCACGGTGCCCGTTTACCTGCAGGCGCTGCGCATTGGCGAACTCGTGATCGGCGCGATTCCCTGTGAGACGTTCACCGAGACCGGGCTCGAGCTGAGGGCGCGCAGCCCGTTTCCCGCCACCTTCACGATCGAACTCGCGAACGGCTACCACGGCTACATGCCCACCGCCCGCCAGCACGAACTCGGCGGCTACGAATCCTGGCGCGCCCGCTCGAGCTACCTCGAAAAAGACGCCGCCGAAAAGATCGCCGACAACCTGATCGAGATGTACGGCCAGTTGAAGTCGCGGGCGCAGCCGTGAAAGGAGGCAGGCCGCTCAATACGACTTCCGATCCCGTGAGCGCGGATCCGACACGACGTCGCCGCTGTTCAACTTTCCGCGGATCGCGTCGGCGCGGAACGGGCCGCTGGCGTCGTAGAACTTCTTCGCGGTGTCGACGACGTTGACCATCACGCCGGGCTGATCGAGCTCGAGGGCGCGTACGATCAGGCCGTCGGGCGTGATGAACCGGCTTTCCCAACTGCGCGGCGCGCTGCTGTTGTTGAGCGAAATATACATGTGGTTCGCGCCCGCGTACGCCTGGGCCGTCGGCGGCATGATCTTCGGGTGGATGCTGCCCTCCTTCTGCCGCGCGTTGTAGAAGGAATGGAACATCACCTGCACGCCGAGCTTGGCGTACTCGCGGTACAGCTCCGGAAACCGAATGTCGTAGCAAATGAGCAATCCGCAGCGCACGCCGTTCACCTCGAAAGTGACGAAATGGTCGCCCGGCGAATAGTGCTTGAGGTCACCCGTGGTGCAAAAGCGCTTGTCGTAGCGATCGACGATCTTTCCCGCCGGATCGATCACATAGAGGGAATTGTGCGGCTTGTGATCGCCGGTCAGCGGGTGGTTCGCGCCGAGCACCACCCACACCCGCAACTCGCGCGCGAGTGCGAAAATCTTCTCCAACTCTTCCCGTTGCCGCGCCCACGGAAAACCCGCGAGCGAGGCGTGATCGACACCGCCGTAGCCGGACAGCGCCGTCTCCGGGAAATGCACGATCTCCGCCCCCTGCGCCTTCGCCTCCTGCATCTGCTTCCGAATCCAATCGGCGTTGGCGGCGACGTTGTCGGAGATCGGGAACTGACACGTGGCGATGCGGAGTTCGGCCGCGCGCGCGCCGTCCAGCAGCGTCACGAAAAACAGGGCAACGGCGACGGGGTATTTCCAAAGAGAGTGGATGTTCATGATGACCTCATTGGCGCGCGAAACCCGCGCACCCGTGACAACGAAGCAGTTGGCGGCGGCAGGCGCAATCGCAGACGATCGGAAGCGGGTCACGGGCCCAGCCGCCTGGGGACAGGCGGCTCCACCTTCAACCCCTCACTTCTCCTTGAACTGGTCGAACACCTTCAACTCGGCCGGCCACGTGCGGCCGGATCGACGCGACTCGGTTACCGCCTTCTTCTCGTCGGCATCGATCCAATGGACGAAGAACTCCTCCATGTTCCGGCTGAGCATCGGATTGAAGCCCTCCGGCCACTTGACGTAGCGCCAGTACGCTCCCCGGTAGAAAGGCGTCTGCCAGCCGTTCACCCAGGCGGCATCGGCATGAATGAGTTCCTCGATCTTCACCGCGAGCGCCTTGATTTCCTCCATCGTTTCCGCCCGGTCGTACGCCTCGATCAGGCGGTCGAGTTCGGGCAGGAAGGTCATGGTCATGTTGTTGCTCTGGACGCGGACCTGTTTCGGATTCGGGTTCGGGGTGCTGCCGGTGGCGACCGGGGTGAGCTGGCCGTCCTTCGTATATGCGTCGGCGTAGGCGTTGGAGCCGTGATAGAGCTCCCAATAGCGCGGGTAGAGTTCGACGGAACGGCTGAGCGCCACGATCGCGATCTCGTGGTTCTTCTCCTGGACCTTCTTGAAACCGGTCGTGCGATCGAGGACCTCGAGGTTGAACTCCAGTCCCGCCTTGAGCGCTTCCTGCTTCAGGATCGGCAGCATGTCGCGCAGTTCCTGCCGTGGCGTCGTGATCGTGAACGACAGCCGCTGCCCGGCGGCGTTGGTCAGGACGCCATCCGCACCCGCCCGCGTGAAGCCAGCCAGGCCGAAGTACTCTCGCGCCTTCACGGGATCGAACGCCCGCGGGCCGATCGTCGGGTGCATCCGCCAGCCGTAGCCATCGGAGCGGGTCTGCGGCCGCACAGAGTCGCCGCGAAAATACTGCGCACACACCAGGTCGAAGTTGGCGGCATGCTGCAGACCGAGCCGGACTTTGACGTTGTCGAGGTGCGGCTTCGAGCGGTTGATCCAAAGCCCCCAGTCGGGCTGCGGCACGCGATTGTAGAACTGGTAACGCAGGATCCGTCCCGCCGCGATTTCCGGATGCGTGGCCGGCAGGGTCTCGTACCAATACTTCGGCACGCCGATCGGCATGATGTCGACATCGCCTCGCGCGAACGCCTCGACCGCCTTGTCCGGGTCCCGGATGACCTCGATCCGGTAGCGGTCCGGGTTGAAGCGACCGCGGTAGAACCGCCGGCTTTCGCCCCACCAGTCCTGCACTCGCGTGAGCGTGACGGCGCGGCCCTTTTCGACGTCCTTGTCGTGAATCACATAGGCGCCGGACTTGGGCAGCGCGCGCCATTGAAAACGATCCAGCCAGTCCGGCCCGAAATCCTTGTACGCATGGCGCGGATACAGCGCGAAGTTGCCCAGCCGCGTCGCCAGGTCGGGTTTCCGTTCCGGGTGAACCAGCGCGAAGGTGTGCGCATCGTACACGACGAGCTGCTGATAATTTTTCGTGTAGAAATCGTTGTACCACGGCTGGCGCAGGTGCGGGCTGCGATAGAAGTAGAAGCTAAACACCACGTCGTCGGTCGTGATCGGGCGCCCGTCCGACCAGCGGGCTTTCGGGTCGAGGCGGAAGTGCACGGTCTTCGCCTCGAGCGAAACGGCGAACTGAACCGCCAGACCCGCATAGCCCCGGCCGGCAATCGTCGGATGACGTTCCACCAGGTGGGGCTCCACATAATCCAGCAGGTACGGGCGCATGCCGCCGGTGGCGTCCGGACCGATCGTCCGCAGCGTGCGCGGAAAGTCGGACATGAAATAGGTGAGCGTGCCGCCCTTCTTCGCGTTGGGATCGGCGAACACCGGCAAATCCGAACCGTCCTCCCACGGCAGATTAACCGGCACGTCGGCCGCGGTCTTGAAGACATAGAAATCCGCCTGCTCCTTCAGCGTGCGGGCGAGGTCGGTCTCCATGTCCGGGACCGATGCTCCCGGTGCGGCTGGCGCGCTTTTCGCGGTCGTCGACGTATCCGGGTTTCGGCTACAGCCAGACAGCATCAGGACGGCCGCAGCCAGGAATAACGGCAGTGAAAGGGAAGAGCGGGGATTCATCGCACGGGGGGGGAAAGAAACGTTAACATGAGCACGGGCAATGGCCCCGCAACCCACAACGAAGCTTGGTCCTGGGCGCGCCGGGGTCC
>JBEIHL010000151.1:0-6935 GCA_040381375.1 Opitutaceae bacterium | reverse complement strand
CGGCGCCCGGCATCCAGACCCAGCCCGTCAACCGCACGGTGCCCGCGGGCGGCACGACGACGTTCGCCGTCGTCGCCACCGGGGTGCCCCAGCCGTCGTATCAGTGGCAGCGTCAGCCCGCCAATACGTCCGGGTTCAACAACCTCACGAATGACTCCTTCTACAGTGGAGTCACGACGTCGACCCTCACCCTCAACAACGTCCTCTCGACGGCGAGCGGCGATCAGTTCCGGGTCGTGGTCAGCAACGGCATCACGCCCTCGGCGGTCTCGGATGGCGCGACCCTCACGATCGGTGAGTTGCCCGTGATCACGAGCGCCGCCACGGCCAGCTTCCGGGCGACGCAGTCGGGTTCTTTCACGGTGACGGCGACGGGCAGCCCGACGCCGACCTTCTCCGGCACCGATCTCCCGAGCTGGCTTTCGATCAATCCGCAGACGGGCGTGCTCTCGGGCACTCCGCCGGAAAGCGCGGTTGGCCAGGTCGCGTTCACGGTGCTCGCGACTAATGGCAGCACGGTGACCCAGAGTTTCACGCTCGTCGTGACGCCGGCGATCGTGGCCCCGACCTTCCAGACGCAGCCGACCGGCGTAGCCGTCAACCAGGGTCAGTCCGCGACCTTCTCGGTCTCGGTGCAGGGCACCGGGCCGCTGACGTACCAGTGGTTCAAGAACGGCGGCGCGATCAATTCCGCCACGGGTGCTTCCCTCACCATCGCCAACGCGCAGATCGCCTCCGCCGGCTCTTTCAGCGTGCGGGTCACCAACGCGGCGGGTTCGGCGGTCTCCAATGGCGTCGCGCTCGTCGTGAACACCATCCCGGTCTTCTCGACCCAGCCTCGTTCGCAGGCGATTCTCGCCGGTGGCACGGTCACCTTTAACGTCGCGGCGACGGGTGGCACCGCCTTCACCTACCAGTGGCGCCGCAACGGGGTGGCCATCCTGGGCGCGAATAGTGCCAACCTCACGATTGCGGGGGTCACCGGAGCCGATGCCGGACTCTACGATGTGATCGTCGCCAGCGGCGTCGGTCCCGCGGTGAGCTCCGTCGCCGAACTGACGGTGGTCAGCGCCCCCGTCGCGCCGGTGATCAGCGTGCAGCCCGCCAGCCGGACCGTGATCGCCGGTACCGCCACCACCCTGACGGTCGTGGCGTCCGGTGTCCCCGCGCCGTCGTATCAGTGGCGCCGCAATGGCGGCGACATCCCGGGCGCCGTCGGAGCCACTTACACACTTTCGAGCGCGCAAGCTTCCGACGCCGGCACCTACCAGGTCGTGGTCAACAACGGCATCGGCTCCGTCACCTCGGCGGCGGCGATCGTGCAGGTCGCCAGCCGCAGCTACGCCGGCTACTACTTCGGCACCTTCAGCGGCGGCAACGGCAACTTCGCCCTCTATGTGCGCGAGGACAACTCGGGCGTCTTCCTCGGCTTCCTGCCGGGAGCCACCGCCCAGCTCATGAGCCTGAACGTCGCGGTCAATGACGCCGGCTCGTTCGTCTTCTCCCAAGGTGCGATCCTGACGGGCGCCAGCGACGTCTCCGGCCCCGTGCGGGCCGCCGTCCTCGCGCCGGTCGTCGTGTCCGGCACGATCGGCAACGATGGCAACCTGACGGGTAACGTCATCGGTGGCGCCTCGCTCAACCTTAGCGCGTCGCGGGTCGGCGACGGTGCCACGGCGGGTCTGGCCGGCTACTATCAGGCCGGCTCCAGCACCAATGGTACGGCGGTCTACTCGATCGTCAGTCCCAACGGCCAATCCTTCGCGGTGCTGCAATCGGGCTCCACCTCGGACGGTGGCATCGGCATCGCCAGTTCCAACGGCACGCTTTCGGTGGCCACGGCCCGGTCGACGTTCACGGCGACCCTCTCCGGCGCCAGTGGCAGCCTCACCGGCAACACGGCGGGAGCCATCGTCTCCACCGTCACCGGCGGCACCGACGCCGCGCTCGCCCGCCAGCGGCTCGTGAACATCTCCTCGCGCGCTCGCGTCGCCGGCGGCGACTCCGTCGCCATCGCGGGCTTCGTGATCTCGGGTGAGGAATCCAAGCCGGTGCTGATCCGCGCCGTCGGCCCGACCTTGGGTGCCGCGCCCTTCAACGTTCCGGGCGTGCTCGCGGCCCCGCGCCTCGAGCTCTTCCGTGGCCCCACGTCGCTCGCGGTCAACGCCGGCATTGCCGGCAACCGGGCCGCGATCGATGCGGCCAGCATCCAAGCCGGCGCCTTTGCCCTCGGGGCCGCAGGCACGGATGCGGCGATCTTCACCACCCTGGCTCCCGGCAACTACACCGCCATCGTGAGCGGCAGTGCGGCTAACGCCGCCGGCGTCGTCCTCGTCGAAGTGTACGACCTCTCGGCCACGAACTCGGGCCAGAAGCTGCTCAACATCGCCACGCGCGCGGCCGCCGGGGCCAACGAGAACACGCTAATCGCAGGCTTCGTGATTCCGGCGGGCACGTCCAAACGCGTCCTGATCCGCGGCGTCGGCCCGGGCCTCACGCCGTTCGGTGTGACCGGCGTGCTCGCGCAGCCCGTGCTCGCCCTCCTGAGCGGCGGCACCACGGTCGCGCAGAACACGAACTGGAACTCGTCGCCGGATTCCGCGCTCATCTCGACCACGTCCGCCCAGGTCGGCGCGTTCGCGCTCTCCAATAACGACTCCGCCCTCATCGCGACTCTCGCGCCCGGCAACTACACGGCGCAGGTCACCGGCGTCGGCGGCGGCACCGGCATCGCCCTGATCGAAGTGTACGAGCTGCCGTAACGCGGCGGTCAGTTCACGTCTCCTCAAACCTGAGGCCGGCTCCCAGAGCCGGCCTCATTGCTTTACGGGGATCGTTTTCCTCCCTGGGAGCGCCGAGCTCCAGCTCGGCCCGATGGGAAACGGATGCCGAGCTGGAGCTCGGCGTTCCCAGGTTCACCCGTCGAACAACTCGCCCGCCTCCGCCCCTACCGCTTGTGCGGCGGCACCGGGTTGCCGCCGGGGACGTCCGGGAAGAACGGAGCGATCGTATCGATGATCGGCTTCAGAAATGCTGGTTCCGTGCGCGTCTGCACCCAGTGCAGGACCAGGATCGCCAGGATCAATATCAGGACGAAACCAACCAAGGCGGGACTGATGCTCTTCAGAAATTTGTAGAAGCTGATCGTCATCAGCACCGCGAAAAAGCCGCAGATGATCGTCAGGAAGTGGTGTTCCGCGAAAAGCATCTTCACCTGCTTCCACAGCGGCTCGAAGGCTTTCAGAAACGGTGTCCAGTCGACGTTCATCGGTGACGGGGCCAACGATGGCGCCCCGTTCGAGGGCCGGTCAAAGGCGAAGAGCCCCAAAGGGGTGAACGAACTGTAAAGCTGGGCTTATAACGCCCTTCCCCCATGGGAGCGCGGACGCCCTCGTCCGCTGAATTTTCAACGAAACACAGTTTCGAAAGGCGGGTGAGGGCGCCCGCGCTCCCATCCGCCCGCTACGGCTTTCGCTCAGTCGAACTTCCGCGTCGCCTTCCAGGTGTCGCGATTCGTGAACGCCGGTTTCAGCTCTTCGGCCGGCTTGTGGTTCTTGCTCGCGAGCAGAATCGTGCGGCGGCGGGCGGTTTCCGCGCTGATGGCCGTGCGCAGCACCGCCACGGCCTGTTCCTTGGTCAGCGCCTCGAGCGCCGCCAGCGAGGCCGGCTGCCGGTTCCATTCGCCGTCGAACTGATAGGCCCGGCCGAAGAAGATCTCGGCCTTGTCGCGGATGCTCTTCGGCTTCTCCTCGAACTGCGAGCGGGCGCCCGCCTTGAGCGTCGCCCACTCCTCGTTGGAGACTGCGGCGAGCTTGTCCGGCAGCCCGGCGATGAACGCCTCGGCGCGCTTCTGCAATTCGTCGGGCGCAAAGCCGCTGGATTGGATCACGAAGGTGAAGTACCGCTGACGCAGCGAGGCGCCGGCGTTCGAGCCGACGATATAACCGAGCTGCTGTTTCGTGCGCAGCTCGCTGAAAAACGGGTCACCGAAGAAATTCGCGGCCACGAACGCCGCGGCCCGCGTAGCCGGAGTATCGTCGGGCAGCAGATAATCGCGGATGAACGCGGAGTTCACGCCCGCGATCTCGCCCGCGTCGACGACGTTTTCCTTTTCCCCGATGGCCACGTGCCGGCGGCGCAGCAGGTCGGCGGCGGGCACGGGCTGTGCCCCGATCTTGCCGGCGATGGCGCGGACGGTCGCGACGGCCTGGTCGGGCGAGGCGTGGCCGTGGACGATCGCCTCGAGTTTGCCGCGGCTGAAGAATTTCCGGGCGAACGCCTGCACGTCGGCCCAGGTGGCGGAAGTCACGCGGGCGAGCTGCTCCGGCGGCAGGAAATGGAATTCGCGGGCGAGCGCGTCGCGACGGTCCCGCGCGAGCATGTACGCCTCGGTCTGCTCGTAGCTGCGCAGGCCGCGGAGCACCGCTTCCTTCACCGCTTCAAAACGCGCCGGAGTGATCGTGAAGGTGCGAAAACTGTCCGCCACGTGGGTCGTGTAGCGCGCGGCGGAATCGCCGTACCCGGCGACGGAAAGTTTCACTCCCTCGAGTGACATTTCCCCCGAGAGCTCGAGCCCGGCGAGCGCGGCGTCGTCCGCCGCCGGCTCCAGGTAGTCGCGCAGGCAGGCGTCGTAGAGCCGCAGCATCGCCGCTGACTCCGCGGTCGCGATTTCACGCACCGGCACGAAACGCAGGCTGAGCGCCGTCTGCGGCCGCATGAACTCGGTGTCGGGCGCGTAGTAGAGCTGAAGTCCGGGCTCGCTGATCAAGGCGACGGGCCGCTCGGCCAGCAGCGGCGTGGCGCCCGGCATGAAGCGGTTGGAGCCGGGGAGGGCAAATGCCGGATTGCGGCCCGGCTTGACCAATGCCTCGTAGGCGGCGCCGGTGTCCTCCTTGTAGGAGTACTTCACGCTGTAGATCCGCTCCTCGCGATCGGTCGGCACACCCTTCGCCATCAGGGAGCCGAGCAGATTGTCGGGCGTGAGCGCGTTGAGCAGCCGACGGTACGCGGCTTCGTCGGGCTTGCCCCAGACGTCAGGGGCGCGCTCCGCCACTTCGAGCGGGAAGAACAGCGTTTGGCTGGCGAGCCGCATGGCGAGGTCCGCCCCCTCGCCGCGATCCTTGTAGGTTTCGTTGAGCTGCGCGATCCGGGCGCGGTCCCGGTAGAAATCGGCGGGAAACGGGGCCTCCCGCAGAAACGAGAGGTAGCTGAAAAGCTGATTCAGGACGCGCGCGTACTCCTTCTGCCCGGCCGGGGTGAGGTCGGCGATGACGAAGAACGAGCCGTAGTCGGGAGTCCGATCCCAGACGAAGCCGCCGAGGCTGTTGACCAGGCCTTCGCGCTTGAGCACGTCGACGAGGCCGCCGGGGCCGGGATACGAGATGAGCTGGCTCAGCAGCTCGTCGGGCTTGCTCGCAAAATCGGGCCGGGTGGCGGGAATCACGAACTCGAGATAGAAGGAGCGCACTTCCTTGACCGGTTCGATGAACGCGAGGCGGAGCGCCGGCTTGCGCGGGAGAAAGGTCGGCTCGTGCTTTGCTGGGCGGATCGTGCGCTTGGGCAGGGCCGAGAAGATCGTGCGCGCGTGTTTTTCGAGTTCGTCGAGCGACGCCTTGCCGGCGATGGAGAGCGACATCCGGTCGGCGGAGTGGGTGGCTTCGTAAAAGGCCCGGACCTGGGCGGGCGTGGCGCCGGCGAGGGTGTCCTTGTTGCCGACGGAGAATTTGCTCTCGCCCGAGCCCGGCGTGTACAGCTCGCGGGAGACGTTGAAGAGCCGGCGCTGGTCGTTCTGGACGTGCCGCATCGCCTCGTTGTGCACGGCGTTGATTTCGCGGCCGGTGAACTCCGCGTTGAAGAGCGGCGCGATGAAGAACTGCGCGAGCCGGTCGAGTCCCTCGGCGAGCGCCTCGTGCCGCACCTCGAACTGGTAGTTGGTGTGGTCGGTGGCGGTGTAGGCGTTGTTGTAGCCGCCGTTGGACTGCATGAAGTTCCCGTACTCGTTTGCCTCGGGATACTTCTTCGTCCCGAGAAAAAGCATGTGCTCGAGAAAGTGCGCCATGCCCTCGCGGTCGGCGGGGTCGTCGATCTGGCCCACCGCGACCGCCAGCGCGGCGCTCGACTTGTTGAACTTGGGATCGGACACGAGCAGGACCTTGAGCCCGTTATCGAGCACGAACCGGCGGAACGCCGCCTGATCGGTGGGCGACTTGACGTGCGGCGGCAGGCCGTCGAGGACCGACGCGGCGCCGGATAACAGGGCGGGCGCGGCCAGCAGGGCGGAGAGGAGAAGGAGAGGGAGGCGTTTCACGGCGATGGAAAGGAACGGACGGCGCGGACTGTGGTGAAAGGGAGAGGAGTCGCCAAGCTGTTTGCGGGGCTCCGTACCGTGGGCGGG
Organism: Opitutaceae bacterium; assembly: GCA_040381375.1. Taxonomy (GTDB): domain Bacteria; phylum Verrucomicrobiota; class Verrucomicrobiia; order Opitutales; family Opitutaceae; genus ER46. The sequence continues at coordinate 541 of JBEIHL010000151.1, read as the reverse complement.
AAGGACGGTTTCGCAACTCGGGCAGCGCAGCCTGGGAGCGCCGGACTCCAGCCCGGCATGATTCGAACCGGTGCCGGGCTGGAGCCCGGCGCTCCCAGCTCAGACCTGGAATCCGATGACCTTTTCCCGCAGGTGCGTGATGCGCAGCTTCGACTCGGCATTGCGCACCGCCATCGCGTACGCCGCCGGTTCGCCGACGAGGAAGACCTTTTTCCGGCCGCGCGTGATGGCGGTGTAGAGCAGGTTTCGCTGCAGCATCATGAAATGGGCCTTGAGCAGCGGGACGATCACAACCGGGTATTCGCTGCCCTGGGACTTGTGGATGCTGATGGCGTAGGCGAGCGCGAGGTCGCCCAGGTCGCCGCGCTCGAACTCCTGCCGCGCGCCGTCGAACTCCGCCTCGAGCGCGCCGGTCTCGGGCCGGACGGCCGTGACGGTGCCGATATCGCCGTTGAACAGGCCCTTGTCGTAGTTGTTGCGCAGTTGGATCACTTTGTCCCCGGCACGAAACTCGTTCCCGCCGATCCGGAGTCCGCGGGCG
>JBEIHL010000150.1:0-6938 GCA_040381375.1 Opitutaceae bacterium | reverse complement strand
TCCTGTCCTCGCCTCGACATCCGCGCCGGCCAGCTCGCGCTCGGCACGGTCAACGCCGCTCCGTTCGGCGTGCCGGGCGAGGTGGATCTGGCAGGGCTGGCGGTGGAAGCGGTCTGAGGTGGAACGCGCGGTCCCCAGCGCGTTGCGACGCGGCGGCGTCGCGATCGGAACGGGTGACGGCAGGAAAAAGCGGCCTGGGGCCAGGCCGCTCCACCTCGGCAGCCGTATCAGAACCGCCCGCTGATCCCGAAGTTCACGAACGCGCCGTTGTCGAAGTCGCTCTGCAGCCGGCTGGGCGTGTAGTAGTACCATTCCTGGTGTGCGTTGAACATGTTCTGCAGGTCGCAGTAAACTTCGAGCTTCGGCGAGAACACGTAGCTCAGGTTCAGGTTCACCGCCGTGCGGTCGTACTTGTAGCGCAGGCGTGAGAGATCGGTGGAGTAGCCGACGAGGTACTCGCCGGTGTAGTTTACGAGCAGCCGCGCGCGCACTTTCTTCCACGGGAAACTGAGCCCGGCGTTCGCCGTGGTCGGGACAAAGTTCGGCACGAGGTTCGTCGTGCGCGGCCCGGTCGTGCCGTAGTCGCCCTCGGTCGTGAGCCGGGTGTAGTTGGCGAACACGCTCATCCGCTTCAGCACCCCGGGCAGGAAAGTGAGCTGCTGCTGGAAGCTCAGCTCGATGCCCTGGATCGTCGCCGTGCCGGCATTGCGGTCTGTGATCAGATTGTACCCGCCGTAGCTGCCGCCGAAGCCATTGTCGGGTCCGTTGGGCACGGTCTCGCCGCCGAGTGTGACGATGAAATCCTGCAGCTTTTTCTGGAAGACACCGACCGAGAACGCGCCGACGGGCTCGAAGTAATACTCGAGCGTGAAATCGATGTTCTCCGCGAACTGCGGCTTCAGCGCCGGGTTGCCCACCGACAGCGTCTGCGTCTGGTCGTTCACGTCCTCGCGCGGCACGAGGTTGGCGAACGGCGGCCGGCCGATGCTGTTCGACCAGTTCGCGCGGGCCAGGAAGGTGCGCGTGAAGTTATAGGTCAGGTACGCGCCCGGAAAGGTCTGGCTGTACTTGCCCGTGATGCGCCGGGGATTGTTGTAATCCGTCTGCGCGCGCAGCACCGGATCCGGAATGGCCGCCGCCGTCGCGAGGGTGCGGGCGCGCACGAAGCCCCGGCCCGTCACTTCCGTCTCCTCGAATCGCAGTCCGGCCACCGCTCGCAACTGGCCCCAGCGCGTGCCGCCCATCAGGTAGGCCGACGAGACGTCTTCCGTGACGCGGCGCGTGCCGAGGTACTTGCGCGACTCGTCATAGTAGCGGTCGGCGAACCAGTGCGTCGGGTTCTCCTTCACGTGCTCCGCGACGTATCCGACATGCGTATACGGAATGGGCCCGTTGCGCAGGTTCTCGGTCGTCTTCACGCCCTTGAACTGGAAAATACTGAGGTCGGCGTCGTTCCGGCCGGTGGCGGGATTGATGCCAAGCACGCCGTCGGGTCCGGCATACTGCCAGCGCCGGTCGCCGCCGACTTCCTCCGCGGTCTGGCGGCGAAACCGCAGCCCGCCCTTGAGGTAGTTGGCGCCACGGGCGTCGAAGCGGTAGCGGGCGTTGGCGGAGAGACTCTCGAGCGTGCCGTTGCGCTCGTTGTCGCGCTTGTTGAGTTCGCTGTTCGTGTAGTTCCGCAGATCGAAGATGCTCGGCCCGTCCGTCTGCGTGAAGATCGGCCGCGCCTCGTCGGCGGTCTTGTCGAGCGTCCAGCCGACGCCCGTCAGCCAGGTGCGGAAGAAGCCGCCGGAGCCGACCTCCTTGCTGTTGTGACCGTCGTTCTGCCGGACAATGCTCTCCGAATACGCCGCATCGTAGTCGAGCGTGAGCCGTGCGTAGGTATGCTCGGCGCCCGCGTGAACCTGGCGTTGGGAATCTTCGAAGCGATTGCCGTCGGTCTGCAGCTCGAAGTTCGACGCCGCCACCGGCCGCACCCGCGTGATCTTGTCGGTGTAGTCCGGCAGGATCGCGTTGTTGCCCGTGGGCTGGCCGGCGGCGTCGAGCGCGGCGACCGTGCGCGACGTCTAGGCGCGCGTGCGCAGGTATTCGAAGGAGCGCTCGTGCGCGTCGTTGTAGATGCCGTTGAGAAAGACGCGAAAGGTCGGGTTGAACTTGTAGTCGATCTTGAGCGTGGCGCTCTTGTTCATCCGGTTGTTGTAGATGTCGGCCGAACGGTAATCCCACACGTACGCCGGGCTGGTGGTGACGAACGCGAAGTCCTGGGTCATCTGGATCGCCGACACCGCGTTCTCGCTGTAGAAAAGGCTGAAGGTGATGCCCAGATTGCGGTCGCCGCCAAAGGCGTCGAAGACCTCCTGGTAACTGAACGACGTCATCGGGTGGATCGAGTGATTTCGCGTCGCCGGATTGTGATCGTAGAACGGCGGGGCCCACTTGGCGCCGACCCGGTAGATCATGCGCCGCTTTTCCTTCATGCTGAGCGGCGAGCGGGTCTTCATGTTGATGTTCCCGCCGAGCGAGTCGGCATCGAGGTCGGGCGTAGCCGCTTTCGTGACCTCGATTGTGTCGAAGAACGCGCCCGGAATGCTGTTGGTGCGGAAATTCCGGTTCATGCCGCCTGAGCTGGCCATCTTGTTGCCGTCGATCGTGACGGAGTTGAGCGTGTGATTGGTGCCGCGCACCATGACCTCGCTCACGACGCCCTCGCCGTTGAGCGAGCCCGCGATGCCGGGCAGCCGGATGAGCAGCTCCCCCGCCTCGCTGTTGGACAGGTTGCCGTACGCGTCGAGCGCGACGACGCTCTTCACGCTGTCGGCGTTGCGCTGCGCGGTGAGCGCGGCGGCGTTGCCCTCGCGTTCGCCGGTGACGTTGAACTGCTCCAGCCGGTAAACATCCGAACCGAGGTCGAAAGTCATGCTTACCTGCTGCCCGGCGGCGACCGGAACGAGCCGCTCCTCGCGGTTGAGGCCGATGTACGTGACACTCACCGGGTGCGCGCCGGCCGGGAGCTGGTCAAAGGTGAACCGGCCCAGATTGTCGGTGAGCGTGCGTCGGCCGAGCGGCGTGATCTCGACCGCCGCGCCCTCAAGCAGCGCGCGAGTCGCGCCATTGCTGACCTGACCGGTGATGCGACCGGTGTCGGCGGCGGAGGCGAGGGCGTTCGTCATCAAGGCGGCGGCGCATAGCCAGGTGAGCAATCGGCGGGGCAGGAGGCGAGGGTAGGGAGTCATGGGGTTTGGGGTAATGGCGGGGCGGGAGAAAGCGGGCGGGACGGAAGCGCAGCCTACGCGACGAGCGGCTTGATGACGTGTCCGTGCACGTCGGTCAGCCGGCGGTCGATGCCGTTGTGGCGGAAGGTGAGCTTCGTGTGGTCGAGACCAAGCTGGTGCAGGATCGTGGCGTGGATGTCGTACACGAGCGTCGGCTTCGAACGTTCGAGCGGCTTGTAGCCCCAGTGGTCGCTCTCGCCGTGCGTAATGCCGCCCTTGATACCGCCGCCGCAGAGCCAGTTGGTGAACACGTACGGGTTGTGGTCGCGGCCCTTGCCGCCCTGCGACGACGGCATGCGGCCGAACTCCGTCGTCCAAAGGATAATCGTGTCGTCGAGCAACCCGCGCTGCTTGAGGTCCTGGATGAACGCCGCGGCGCCCCGCGCCATGCCGAGGGCGAGCGGGCCGTGGTCGCGCTGGACGTCCTCGTGCGAATCCCAGTTGCGCCGCGGGAAGCTGTTGTCGTTCCCGCTCCAGATCTGGACGAAACGCACACCGCGCTCGAGCAGGCGGCGGGCGGCCAGGCATTTCTGGGCAAAGTGAAACGTTTCCTCCGCGGCGGTGATCTCCTTCGGCCAGGCCTGCGGGCCGCCCTCGAGGCCGTAGTGTTTCAGGACGTGCGCGGGCTCGGATTTGAGGTCGAGCGCCTCGGGCGCCGCGAGCTGCATCCGCGCGGCGAGTTCGTAACTGCGGATGCGGGCGTCGAGCCGCTGGTCACCGGCGCGCGAACCGGCGTGCTGCCGGTTCAGGTCCGCCATCAACTGGTGGGCCGCGGTCTCGCCCGCGGGCGTGATGTAGTGCCCGGCCGGATGCGGATGCAGGTCGGCGATCGGCGTGTTCGTCCCGGGGAAAATAATCGTCCCGCTGTGCTGCGACGGCAGGAACGCGGCGTCCCAGTTCTTCACGCCGTTCGACGCGAAGCCGCGGTGGTCGGGCAGCACGACGAAGGTCGGCAGGTTGTCGTTCAGCGAGCCGAGGCCGTAGCTCACCCAGCAGCCGGCGCCGGGGAAGCCGGGCAACTGGAAGCCGGTCGATTGCAGCAGCGTGGCGGCGCTGTGCACGCCGGACTTGCCGACCATGTTATGGACGAAGGCGAGGTCATCGACGACGGCGCCGAGCGGCGCGACGATGTCGCTGAGCATTTTGCCGCTCTGCCCGTAAGGTTTGAAATCCCAGACTGGCCGCAGCCATGGCCCGAGTCCGTTCTGAAACGCCTCGACCGGCTCGCCGAAATCACTCGGCTGCCCGTGCCGCTTGATCAGCTCGGGTTTGAAGTCGAAGAGATCAATATGGCTGGCGGCGCCGGCCATGAAGAATTGAACGACGCGTTTCGCCTTCGCGGGATGATGCAGCGGCCGCGACGCGGGGCCTGCGCCGTCCGCCGCCAACGCGCGGTCCTGCCCGAGCATGGCGGCGAGCGCGAGTCCGCCGAGTCCGCCGCCGGACTGCCAGAGGAAGTCGCGGCGGGAAATCGGCCGCGAGGCCATCGGACGATGAAACGGCGAGTCGTTGCGCATGGTTCAGATTAAACTCACCAGAAGAAGTAACCACTGATGAGCACTGATAACCACTGATGAGTCAGATCCAGGATGGTGGGATGGAACTTCCCGTACACGTGTCGGCGGTGCGGCCTCCCTCGCACTACGCTGCTTGCATCAGTGGTCATCAGTGAAAATCAGTGGTTCAACGGTGTTTTCTTGGTTCAGTCGACGAACGTGAACTCGTTCAGGTTGAGCAGCAGCCGGCAGAGCGCCGGCAAACCCTCGGCTTCGGCAAACGCGACCAGGCGCGCGCGCGTCGCCGGGTCTGGAACGCGGCCGAGCGCGAGGGCGTGCGCGCGGCTCACTTGAGCGCCGAGATCGGCCTGCTCCCGTTGCGCACGCGCGGCGAGGTGCTGCGCCTGGGCGACGACGAAGCCGTTGTTGAGCATCGCCAGCGCCTGCAGCGGCGAGAGGCTTTCGTTGCGCTTGTCGACGCGCATCGAGGGATCGGCGCAATCCATCGAGGTCATCCACGGCTGCGTTTGCGAACGCACGATGAAGCGGTAGATCGAGCGGCGCCAGGTCTTCGGGTCCTCGTGATTGGCGAGCTCGTACTTGAAGTGCGGCGAGTGCTCGGGCCGCTCGATCACGAAATCCTGCCAGCCCGGTCCGCCGGGCGTGAGGTCGAGTTTGCCGCTGACGGCGAGTACGGCGTCGCGCAGTGCCTCGGCTTCGAGTCGGCGGCGGTTTTGCCGCCAGAGGAGCGTGTTGCCGGAGTCGATTTTCTCGGCCGCCGCGTGGCCAGTCGACGCCTGCCGGTAGGTCTCGCTCGAGACAATCATCCGGTGGAGCGACTTCAACGAGCTGCCGCGGTCGCGGAACTCCGCTGCGAGCCAGTCGAGCAGCTCCGGATGCGAGGGTGGCGCGCCATTCCGGCCGAAGTCGTTGGGCGTATCCACGAGTCCACGACCAAAGTGATACTGCCATACGCGGTTCACGAGGCTCCGCCAGGTGAGCGGATTCTTCGGGTCGGTGAGCCAGCGCGCGAGGGCGGCGCGGCGTTCACCCTCGGGGGCGTCGGCCGGCAGCGCGAACTGCGCGGGCGCAAACGTCAGGGCCGACAGCGTGCCGGCTTCGACCGGCCGGCCCGGGTGCGTCACCTGGCCGCGGGCCAGCACGTGAATCGGCCGCGGGCGACCGCCCTCTGCGCCGGTGCCCTTGAACGTCCCGCTGCCGGTGTGGATGCCGCCGGCGTAGACGAGGTCGGGCTTGGGAAGCGTCTTCAGCTCGGCGGCAATCCGGGCCGACTGTGCCCGCAGCTCGGCGCGTCGCGCCCGCGTGGGCTCGTCGGCGACGCCCACGAGCAGGGTGTCGATCTCGCGCTCGAGCGCCTGACGTTCCTCGGCGGACAGCGCGGCGGGCGCCACGCCGTCGGTGAGGTTCGATTTCCGCCAGCGGGGTGCGGCCTCGATCGAGTCGAGGGCCGTCACGGGCCGACCGAGCGCGACGTTCTTGCCGGCGGCGTCCGTGACGCGCAGCTCGGCCAGGGCGAACATGTAGTCGTCCTTGCGCGGGGCGAGTTTCACGACCGTCACCCGCACGTAGCGCCCGACGATGCCGTCGTCCTTGCCGCCACCGGTGGTGAACGGCGTGAGGCCGGGATTGGGGAAGTCGGCCATGAAGGTGAGATCGTAGCGCTGCCAGAGGAGTTTCACCCCGGCGCGAAACTCCGGATCGTCGCTCGCCTCCACCTTGAAGCGGACCGGAAACCCGAACCCGGCGCCGATGCCGTTGAAGGTGTCGTGGCACGGCAGCAGCGTGACGCGGTTGATGGCGATCGATTCGCCCAGGTCCACCTGCACCCACTTGGTCGCGTCGGGCGTGGCGGAGAGCGCGCTGTGATAACCACGGCTCGGACTGGGCTTGCCCGGGTTGGCGGGGTCGTTCTGGCCCGAACCATCGAGCTGGCGGCTGAGGGCGGCATAAGCCTCGCCCGCCTGGGTGCGCAGCGGCGCCTCGAGCGCGGCGAGCGCCGCCTCCGTTTCGCGCTGCTCCCGCTTGAGCTGCTGGAAGCGCGCGTTGCGGGCGTCGTCGCGGTAGTACTCGCGGTCCGTCCGGTCGAGCGCGGCAAACACGGCCTGCAGGCGATAGTAGTCCTCCTGCGGGATCGGGTCGAACTTGTGGT
>JBEIHL010000149.1:0-6939 GCA_040381375.1 Opitutaceae bacterium | reverse complement strand
TAGATGAGCGCCGCGGCGCCGCCGAGCAGCAGCGCGCCACCCATGATCAGCAAGAAGCGCATCTGGAAATCCTTTTCAAAGGGCCTGTGCCGCGGCTAACCAGCCGACGGCGATGGCGGGTACATACGGAATCGAACGGCCGCGGCGCAGCCTCGCGGTCTCGTGACGGAGCCATTGCGTGAAAAGGCCGCGGCCCTGCGGCCGCACGAGCCCGCCAGCCCGGCGCCGGCGCAGCAGGCGCGACAAGCCGAGAACGCAGAGCCCGAGGACGCCGCCGCCGATCGAGGTGACGACCACGAATTGGAGGCAGCCGATCGCGGTCATGCTGGGCAAAAGCGCGAAGACGAGTTTCGCGTCGCCGCCTCCCATGACGCCGGCCATGGCGGCCCCGAGCACGGCGATCAGGACCGCGGCGTAGGCGAGCCACTCGTAGCTGGCGGGCAGGTCTCTGGACAAGAAAAGCACCAGTGCTGCGGCGAACACGACGAGGGAGATCTCGTCACAGACCAGTCGATACCGCAGATCGGTTAAGCAGGAGAAAACGAGCGCGAGCACGATCGTCCAGAAGGCGCCGGTCGCCGCCAGCTGGAGCGCGGCATGGATCATCGGCGGCTCCGCGCGTCGGTCGACGCCGAAGGCGAACGCCTCGCGTGGAGATCGAACCCGCCCTTCATCGCGCATTTCAAGAAAGCCCCGCCCGCGTGCGCGGAGATGGACGCCGTGTCGAGGGCGGTCGTTCCGGAGTGTCCGGAGCAGCGGGGCGGCCGCATGGGCATCTTAACTTCCGGTTAAGTTAATGAAGTCTTCAGAGTCGGAGATTTTCAATCCAGGTCAGGTTTATTTTTAGCGACCCGCGAAGTAATACATACGGCGCTGTAAACTTACAGTTAATGACTGGAGATTTACCTTGTTGGCATGAGAGGTGCCGCTATGATTTGGAATAGAGCGTCCATCCAGATGAGTCGGGCGAACGTCGAGATCGAGCCGGGCACGTCCAGTGTCCGGGCAATGGAGCGAAGAGAACATCTCATGCGCAGGGCCGTCTCTGCTTGTCGCGTCATTGCGGTCGTCTTCACCGCCGCCGCCGCGACTGCGTGCACGCCGCTCTCCCAGATCGTGCCGGGCGCCGGCACGGTCGAGGCCGGCAAGGCGGACGCGACAGCCGAGACCCTTGCCCGGGCCCGTGCCGCGCGTGCCAATGGCGAGCTCGAGACGGCCGTGCGCCTCTATCGAGCAGCCATGCCGGCCGGAGCCGCCGAACCGGCGTTGCGGGTGGAACTGGGTGAGACGCTGACCGACGCCGGCGATTTCGATCAGGCCTACGAGGCGATCGACCAGGCGCTGCGCGATCCGAGGGGCGAGGCGCAGGAGGCGGGCTACGTCGCGCTCGGCCGTCTGTTCTTCAAGCTGCGCCGCCCCACCGAAAGCGCGGCCTATTTCGAGAAGGCGTTGGCCGAGAACCCGCGCAACCTGCGGGCCATGATCGGGCGCGGCGTCGCGCTGGATCTGACGGGCAGGTTCGAGCAGGCGCAGGAGGTCTATCTCCAGGCCCTCGAGGTCTCGCCCGGCGACCTGCGCGCTCAGAACAACCTCGCGCTCTCCTATGCCGTCGCCGGCAATTTCGCCCGCGCGGTGGAGATCCTGCATCCGATGGCGACGGCGCCGACGGCCACCCCGCGGCTGCGTCAGAACCTCGCGCTGATCTACGGCCTCATGGGCAACGGCGAACTCGCGGCGTCGATCAGCCGTCGCGACCTCGACGAGGCGACGATCCAGGGGAACCTGCGCTTCTACGAACTCCTTCGCCGCCTGCCGAACCCGGCAGAGGCGGTGGCGGGAATGGGAACATGAGGACCCGATGAACGGACTGCGTCACGTCTGGAGGCGCCGGATTTCCGGCTCCCGCAAGGGAGGGCCGGCGCTCGAATTCGCGCTGACCACGCCGGCCTTCATCGGCGTGGTGCTCGTCGCGTTCGAGATCCTCTATGCGATCGGGGCGCGGTCCGTCATCGACCATTCCTTGGAGGCCGCGAGCCGCAACGCGGTGACCGGCGGCGAAACGCCGAGCGACCTCCCGGCGCGGCTCTCCGATTTCGCCACCGATTTCTACGCGCGCACGTCGGCGATGATCCCGTCGAGCAGCGTCGTGCTGACGGTGACGGCCTGCGCGAGCATGGAGACCCTCAACAACGATCCGTCGTCCTGCCGTGAAGCCGATCCCGGCCACGCGCGCGAGGTCGTCCGGTTCGCCGCGTCCTATTCCCACACCTTCGTCGCGCAGCGGATGGTGTGCGGCCTGTTGGCCATGGCGTCCTGTCCGCCGCTGACGATGAACGCCCAGATCGTGAGGCGAAATGAGCCGTTCTGATCCGGCCAAGGGCCTCGACGGTAAACGTCGCGCCCAGCGCGGCGTTTCGGCCGTGGAGGCGGCGCTGATCGCGCCGGTCTTCGTACTCGCCGCCGGCGTCGGCTACGATCTGACGCAGTATTCGCTCGCCCAGATCCGCGTGCGCGAGACGGCGTTCCGGCTCGCGGACCTCGCGGCCAACGATCGCGGCGTCGTCGATTTCGGTACGCTCTCGAACCCCGCTGAAATCTATCAGGCCGCATGGCAGATGATGCGGCCGTACAACATCTGCGGCGTCAGCAGCTTCATCCTGTCGGGGGTGACGAATCCCGAAGGCACCGGCGCCAGGATCGCCTGGCAGCATAAATGGACGTTCAACGGCACGCCCCCGGCGCCGTGCCATACGGGCGTCCCCGATTCCACCCTGATCTCGGGTCTCGGCAACGTGGGTAGCGCGCCGCTTTTCGCGAGCGTGCTGCCGAACCAGATCGACTTCCCGATGACGGTGTTCACCGGCGATTCGGTGGTCGTGTCCGAGGTGGTCTTCAACAGCCCAAGTCCTCTTTTTGCCCGGACCTTCAACGGTCTGATCCCGGAGACGCTGTTCGCGACCCGTGTCGCACGCGTGCGTAACGTCGACGATGCCGTCCCGGTGGTTGCGCCGCCGCCGCCGCCGCCGCCGCCACCGGTGGAGCCGCCGGTGAGTGATGAACTGGCGGGGCTTGATCGCTCGACGCGGTTCCCGCCGCGGTTCAATGACACCGTCCAGCCGGAGGTCTTCGACCTTCGCCTGCTGGCGCGTCTGGGCGTTGACTCGCGCGGCGTGAGCCAGTCGGAGGCGGTCGCCTCGATGGTCGGGCGTCTGCTGTACGACGATCTGCCCGTGGGCATCGACGCCTTCGCGCTCCAGCGCTTCGTGGTCGCCACGCGCATGGACATCCAGAATGTGCAGCGGGTCGCTTCGGTCTACGACTCGGTCTTCGGCACTTCCGATCAGGATCGGACGGCTGAGATCGCCGCCGCTCTCGCGGCGTCGGCGTCGCGGTTTGCAGGCAGTAGGCCGGGCCGTGGGCCCGGAGGCGCTGTCGATGCTGCGGCGTTCCGCGCGTTCCTCTCATCGAGCGAGGCCGAGGCGGCCACGCTGGCGCAGGTGCGATCGCTGGAGGGATTGCTCGCGGAGATGCGCACGCTCGGGCTCTCGGGGCGTGAGTTCGCACAGGCGCGGCTGCGGTTGCTGGGGCCGCTGGCGAGCGACGCGATCGGAGTTCGCACGCTGGACGAGGTCCTGACGCCGCCCACGCGAGAGGCGCTGGGCGGATAGTCGCCCGGCGCGAGGCGGCGTGATCCAGCGTGGATCAGCGCCGAGGTCCGCGCACGGACCTCAACGCGTCGATCTGATGTTCGCACTCGGACGGCGTGAACCTGGTCACAGCGCCATCGATGCGCGTGGCGATCACGAGGCTGACGTAGAACTCATCGTCGGCCTCGAGGTCGATGTGGCGGCGAACCTCGCAGTCGAGGGCGAGCCCGTTGCGAGACGCGTGGTGGGAACGAAGTCGAAGGGATCACCATCGCGCGGGCGGCACGTCTCGGCGCACTTGCGCAGGAGGAGCGTGGCACCCGGATCGACGGCGCAGATGGCGAAGGTGTGGCTGTCGCGGATGAGGGGCGCGATCCAGTGGCCGTGGCGGACGGCGGCGCTGACGAGCAGCGGCGTGTGGGCACAGGCCATGACCCAGCGTGTGGTGATTCCGGCACGCTTGCCGGCATAGTGCGAGGTGAGGAGGAAGTGCCCCCGAGCCGAGCGCGCTGAGCACGCGATCGACTTCCGTTTCGCCAAGCTGTGCGTGAGATCTCACGAGTCGCCACCTCCTGACGCTCTGCTGAGTCTACCCAGAGTTTCTGTTGGCGGTCGCGGGTGGGGAGCTCGGAGAGAGCGCGGGCGAACACCAAACAAATTTCGAATATGCAGCCAAAGAGTCGCCCTCTGTTAAGGAGATCGCTCCAGGTTATCCACAATCAATCCACAAATGCTGTTGACAGAAGAAGATCTGGGAAGTCTGTGTCGAAGAGTGTTGCAAAGTGGGGCAAAGTGGGTACAGTTTACAGGCGAGGTGGCTCGCGAACATCGAACAGCCGGCCGCACGGATGGTGGCCACAGCGCAGGGCACGGAGGCCCGTTCCTTTGAAGTCTTCACAGGCACCAACCTTTGGCCGCGGGCGCGAGAGCTTGAGCAGTGCGGACAACATGGTTGGCCGCGTGGAAAGGGATCTGGGTTCGGAACGTGATCTTTACCGGCCATTCCGAGCTGACGATCGACGCGAAGCAGCGACTGGCTGTGCCGTCGAAGTATCGGGCGCAGATGGAGCAGGGGGGCGAGTCGGGTGCGCTCTTCTGCATGCCGTGGGATGGGCACGGGCTGATGCTGTTTCCCGAGTCGGTGTTCAAGGAGTTGTCGGATCGGCAGGGCAAGCGGATGTTTCCGGTGGGCGACGGGGCCGAGCTGCAGACGGACATGTTCGGGCTGACGGAGCGGCTGGAACTGGACAGCGCGGGGCGCGTGACGATTCCGAAGTTTCTGACAGAGCTTGTGGGACTCAAGAGCGACGTGGTCGTGATCGGCGCGCGGTATCGGCTGGACGTGAAGGATCGCGCGGCGTGGATGAGCGGGCTGAAGGATCGGTTCCAACGGTACTCGCGCCAGGGCGAGACGCTGGATGTGGGGCCGATGCCCACGCCGCCGACTCGGCTTGCGAACTGAGTGTGGCTGGGTTGATGGCGTGACTGGACTGGTTGGGGCGAGACGGAGTTGTGTTCCTGCGACCGGACGAGAGTCTGGTTGTGCAAGGATTCGGCGGCAAGGCTGCTGCTGTTTGTACCGCAGGCTGGTGTCCAAGGACGGATGCTCGCCTGATTCATGCTGGCCGCGGGAGGAGTCGAACGGACTCGCTTCCGCCGGTCGTGCGATGCTCCACCCGCTTGGCGCAGGGACGCGCAGGGCGATGGAGCGTCAAGCTCGAAAGAGCAGCACGACACGCCGCGGCCAACACCGTGCCCGGGTGGACCCACCACCCACCTGGGCGCATTTGCAGGGCAGAAGCGAGGCAGCGAGGCAGTGGAATCAGAGTGTGAGGCTTCGCTTCCTGCCTTGATTTTCCGCTTTTCGCTTTTTCTCCAAGCACCACCCGGCGGCGGGCTCTCCACCACCACCAGATTTTGCCCGTCGCCAGACGCCGCCCGACCGACAGGTTGGGCGGTGTTGGTTTTGGGGGAGTGAAACGAAGAGAAAAGCCCCCCACGCTTGCGCGTTGGGGCTCGGACGATCACTTGGCTGGCTCCTTCTCGATCACGCCCATCTGCTGGTAGCGGTCGCGGTACTTCTCGTAGAGCTTGGTCTGCTTGTTGGAGAGGTCGATCTCGCGGCCGTCGATGAAGGCGGACTGGATCTGCGTGGTCACTTCGAGCGGGTCGCCGGTGGTGATGATGAGCGTGGCGGACTTGCCGGTTTCGAGTGAGCCGTATTGATCGTCGATGCCGAGGATCTGCGCGGGCGCGAGGGTGATGGCGTTGAGGGCGGCGTCGCGTGGGAGGCCGTGGGCCGCGGCGATGGCGGCGGAGTAGGGGAGGTTGCGCTCGTGAGCGGTGTCGTCCATGTGAGCGATGGCGAAGGTGAGGCCGGCTTCGTGCAGCCGCAGTGGGCGGGTGAACCCTTCATCGTAATCTGCGTCATCGCGCCGGGGCATGACGTGCGTGCCGGTGAGGATGACGGGGATGTTGTTGTCCTTGAGGAGCTGGGCGCAGAGGTGGGCGTCGCGACCGCCGACGATGGTGGCGCGGAGTGAGCGTTCTCTGGCGAAGGCCACGGCCGCGGAGATCTGATCGAGGTCGTTGGCGAGGATGAAGAGGCGCGGGCGCGCGTCGGCGATGCCGGGCTGCGGCGCGGCGAAGAGGGGCCTCATGGCCTCCCAGCGAAGGTCGGTGGGCTGGGAGGGATCGGTGCCGATGGCGTTGGCGTAGGCCTGTGCGGTGTCGAAAACCTCGCGCATGCGCGTCAGGTTGCGGGTGATGTCGCGGCGCTGATCGTCCTCGCTTGTGTCCATCCACCAAGCAGTGATGGTGCGCATCTGGGGCCAGCGGAGAACGATGCCGCTGGTGGCGCGGACGGTCTTGTCGGCCATGGTCCAGCCGTCCATGCGGATGACGGAGGCCTGGCCGGGGATGAGGCCGCCCTCGGGGAAGATTCCGGCGATGAGAATTCCGTTGGAGCGTGTGACGGGGATGAGCGTGGAGTCTGGATTGACGGCGATGGCTGGGCTCGCTTCGGGAGCGATCGACGCGACCTCGGCGAGGTCTTGCGTTGCGGGAACGGATTGGAACTCGGTGAGGCCGAGCTGCGTCCAGGGGGCGATGAGGCCGGGGTAGACGTGCTTGCCGCTGGCATCGATGATGCGGACGCCTTCGCGTGCGTCCTTGAGCTCCCCCTCCTGCATCATCGTGATCTTGCCCTGATCGAAGATGATGAAGCCCTGGAAGGCGGGCTTGGAGACGGGGTGGATCGTGGCGTTGGCGATGGCGATGGGGCCCGCCTGCG
>JBEIHL010000148.1:0-6940 GCA_040381375.1 Opitutaceae bacterium | reverse complement strand
CGCAGGTGCAGGCTCGGGAACCAGTCGTCGTAACTGCCTTTCCGCGACGCCCGCGATCCCACCGGACGACGGACATCCGTGTAGGTGCCGATGCCCTCGATCTCGGTCCGCTCGAAACGAACGCCACCGAGCACGTTGAGTTTGCCGAACTGGATCCGGCCCTGGGCGTACGCCGCGAGGACGTCCTCGGAGATCTCGCTGTAGGTGGGCGGAGCAGTAACGGAGGTGCCCGCCGGACGGAATGTTTCCGGACGGGAGTTGAAGAGATTCCACGTCTTGGGAAAATCGACGGCGGGCAGATCCGGCCAGTTGCCGCCATTGTTGAACACCGTGTAGGCCCGGGCCGGCAGCATCAGCAGCCCGAGATTGTCATCGGCGTTGCCGGCGATGCCATCGGCGCCGGTGTAATTCCAGTTCGGGCGGCCGACGACGAGATTGCGATACTGGCTACGCCAGGCCGCGCCGGCCTTCAGTTCCGCCGGATTGGCCGCGTCCTTGATTTTTTTGATGTAGTCGACCTTCGCGTTGTACACCTCTTCTTCGCCGGTCTCCGGTTGCTGCTGCATCTGCGCGCGGTAGAGATCGAAGTTGGTTTGGCCAAAGAGAATGCTCGGACCGTAGGTCTGGCGGAAGATCGGCCGGGAGCGGTTGGCGGTCGAGTCGACCGACATGCCAATCGGCACCTGGTACGTCATCAGGAAGGTCCGCAGGTTGCTCTTGAAATTCGAGGGGGCGAACGACGCCTGGTAGCGCAGCTCCTGGTCGCCGCCAAGACTCGTGGTGCCGCCGGCGTCCACCAAGTACTGCCGGCCGGTCTTCTCGTTGTTGTCGCCGTCGAACGACCAGTTGGCGTGCAGCATCTCCGTGAAGCTATCGGTGAAGCCCGGGGCGACGCTGGCAGTGAGGTTGGCCGTCGTGCGCGGCGCGGTGCCGGCATTGATCTGGGCGCGGCTGACGACGCTGTAGTCGGCGACGCGGCGCGTGGCGCTGTCGGACGCGGCGTAAACGAGCCGGTCGCTGTCGAAGAAATAGTAGTTGTGCTGGAATTTCAGATACACGCTGGTGCGGTCGGTGAGCCGGTAGTCGAACTTCAGGCCGGCGCCGCCCCGGATGCGCTGGTTGATGTTGGTGAGCGTGCGGGCCTGGGTGGCGCGCCCGTCAGCCTCCGCGCGCTGCACCTGCACCCGGTCGCGCGGGGCCTCGGTGTCGGTGTAGCTGAGCGAGAGCGCCAGGCCGATGTTGCGGTTCGGGCCGACGCGCGTGAGCCAGGTCATGGCGGCGTTGGGCGTGAAATTGCCGAGGTCGTCGCGGTGGGTGTTGTAGTTGGCGCCGACGCGGTAGGTCAGGACGCTCTCCTTGAAGTCGAGGGCGGACTTGGTGATCAAGTTGGTCGAGCCGCCGATCGAGTCGGCCATCTGGTCGGGAGTCGGCGCCTTCGTGACCTGCACCTCCTTGATGAACTCGGCCGGGATCTGGTCGCTCTGTGCGCCGCGATCACCCTGGGTGTTGAAGCCGGAGAACGCGCCGGTGGAACGGACGCCGTCGACGTTCAGCGCGCTGAACTCGACCGGGGTGCCGCGGATCTTGATGCCGACGACCTCGCCGTTTTCGAACTCGCCGGAGACGCCCGGCAGTCGGACCATGAGGTTGCCGATGTTGCCATCGGCCACGGCCCCGAAGGCCTCGGTCGAGACGACGTTCACGACATTGGCCGCGGTGCGCTGGCGCGTGATCGACGCGGCCTCGCCCTCGCGCGAGCTGGAAACGGTGAACGCCTCCAGTTGTTGGATACCGCCGCTCGCAAGCGCCACGTTGGCCTCCACGCGTTCGCCGGACCGCACCACCACCCGGCGGGTGTCGAGGTCGAGGCCGGTGTAGAAGATGCGAAGGTTCTGCTCGCCCGCCGGGATGCCCGTCAGCGTGAACGAGCCGTCGCGGTCGGTGAGCGTCGACCGGCCGAGCGAGGGGACCGACACCTCCGCACCCTCGAGGTTGGCGCCGGTGGTCGCGTTGGAGATCCGGCCGGAGATCGTGCCCTGGGCAAAGGCACCAGTCACGGCCAGGAACAGGAAGGCCAATCCGGCCGCGAGGCCGCGGACGACGGATCTACGGGCGACACCCGCGGGCGAAGCGGACAAACGGAAAGACGGGACGAAACGAGTCGGGGTGAGCATGGGAAGGGTCGCTCGAAGGCGAAGGGGGTTGACCGTCACTCAAGTCAGTCCTCTGACGGCAGGGAAGCCGGAGAGGAATAAGGGAGCAAGATGGGTGAAAAGGTAGCGTTAGGGGTCTCAGCGACGGACAGGTAGTCCGGCCGGGATTTCCCGCGGCCCTCCGGGCACGATCATGGCGCGCCCCGCGGCCGGGGGCGGAAAAATGTCGTGGCCAGCAGACCGACCAGCACTACCGCCAGAGTGCCAAAGACGATCGTCAGGAAGCCATGAAACGGGCTCTTCCACGCCGCCAGGGCGCCCGTCCATTTCGGGGACAGACTCATCCAGAGGATGACGACGACGCCTGCGCTGACGCCGGTCAGCGCGGCGCGATTGCCGGTGCGGCGCGATAGGTAGCCCAGCAGAAAAAGCCCGAGCATCCCGCCGCCGAAGACGCCCGCGAGCATCCACCAGGCATCGAGGGCGCTCTTGACGGAAATCATGGCCAGACCGATCGCGATGCCAATGGCCCCGACCACGATCGTCGCAACATGCAGCACCCGCATCTTCTGCCGCTCCGTCGCCTGCGGCCGGAAATAACGGCTGTAGTAATCATTGAGGATGATCGTAGCCGTCGAGTTGAGGCTGCTGGAAATCGTGCTCATCGCCGCCGCGAAGATCGAGGCGATCAGCAGCCCGGTGATGCCCGGCGGCAGCACCGTGACGATGAACCAGGGGAACACGGAGTCGCTCTTGCCCGGGTCACGGTACGCGGCCGGCAGCGCGTCCGGGTGGGTCGTGTAATAGGCGAACAGCGCGGTACCAATGAAGAAGAAGACCGCCGAGACCGGCAGGTAGGCCAGGCCGCCGAGCCACACGCTTTTCCGCGCCTCGGCGTCGGAGCTCGAGGTGTGGTAGCGCTGCACGTAGTTCTGATCGACCCCGAAGTTCTGCAGGTTGATCACGACGCCGTAGACCAGCACGACCCAGAACGTCGGTTCCGCGAGGCCGGCGCCAAAACTGCCGAGACTGAACTTGTCGTGTTGGGCGGCGATGGTGAACAACTGCCCAGGCCCCCCAGGCAGACTCGTCACCATCAGGATGGCGCACGTGATTGCCCCGCCCACCAATACCAGGGTCTGGACCGCGTCGGTCCAGATCACCCCGACGATGCCACCGACGAACGTATAGAGCGTGGTCGCGATGCCGGTGCCCAGGATGATGAGCCGGATGTCCCAGCCGAGCAGCACGTGCAACGGCAGTGCCATCAGGTAAGTGACGGTGCCGATGCGGGCGAACTGCGTGAGCAGGTAGCAGGCGCTCGCATAAACGCGAGCCCACGGGCCAAAGCGTTCCTCGAGGTGGGCGTAGGCTGAGACATGGCCGCTGTTGCGGTAGAACGGCAGAAAGTACTTCACCCCGACCCACGTCGCCAGCGGCAGCGACAGGCTGAAGACGAAGGGATTCCAGTTCCCGGCGAACGCCCGGCCGGGCAGCGCGAGAAAACTGATGCTGCTGATGTAGGTGCCCAGAATGGATAGTCCTGTCAGCCAACCGGGCAGACTGCCCTCCGCCGCGGTGAATCCCGCCACGGACCGACTGCGCCGCCAGAAGGCGAAGCCGATCGCCATCGTGAGGATGAAGTAGCCGGCGAGGACGATGCCATCGAGCGCCGTGAAGTGGCTTTCCATGGGCATGGATTAGGCCGCAGCCGAGTGGCCGATCGCGAGACTTTCCCGCCGGAACAACGCCCCGAGCTCGGCCACGATCTTGGCGTACAGCGCCCGCGACTCGCCGGAGACAATCGTTTTCGGCACGCCCGGCTTGAAGCCGCGCGCTTCGAGACCGGCGGCGACATTGAGGGGGAACGTGAGTTGATCGATGATCTTGCCGAGCTCCACCATCGCCGCGGCCGCTGCGGTGTGGTCGCCCGGCTGGCCCTGCCGGCAAATCCGGTCGATGGCCACCATCAGCTCCGGCACGAGGTTGACCAGTCCGCCCGTGCAGCCGGCGCCGCCGAGTCTGAAGACCTCGGGCAGACGCGTGTCCGCGCCGGACATCACGGCAAACCCCTTCTCGCGGCCGAGCGGGATGAGCTGCTGGTGATACGCGAATTCGCCGCCGCTCTGCTTGATCGCGACCATCGGCGCGCGATCCGCAAAGGCGGCCACGGTCGGCAGGTCGATGCGTTTGCCGGTCAGCTCGGGAAAATTGTAGAGCATCACCGGCAGGTCCACGTGCTCTGCGACGTGCAGGAAGTACGCGAGCATGTCGGCCTGCGAAACCGGGAAGAAGACCGGCGGCATCAGCGCGACGGCGGACACGCCAAGCGACTTCGCAAAACGGCCGAGCTCCACCGCGGCCTTCGGCCGGATGTCGGTGATGTTGGCAAACACCGTGAGCGGCGCGGCGAGTTCCACGACGGTGGCGAGGACCTTCTTCCGCTCCTCGAGCGAGAACTGCGGGAACTCACCCGTGCTGCCGAGGGCGAGCACGCCGTTGATGCCCGCGCGCTTTTCGAAGGCGATATGCGCCGCAAGGCTGGCGCGGTCGACCTGCCCGGAGGCGTCGGTCGGAATCCATTGGGCGGAGAAAATGCCTTGCGGCAGCGGATGGGAATGCATGGAAAACGGGGGCTAGGAAAAATCGCGACGGCAGACCTCAGGGCAAGCGCGTCGGAGGGGGCCGGGCCTGGGAGCGCCGGGCTCCCGCCCGGCAAGCCATCGGTAAAGGCCGGGCTGGAGACCGGCGCTCCCAGGGGGCCGACTACCTCGGGCCACCTGATGGGTGCAGTCGGCGCAGGAAATCACTTTTTCGCGCGGGGATTCTTCACCTGATAGAAGAAGCCGTCCTCGGCGCCGATCAGCAGGTCGGGCACGCCGTCCCGGTCCCAGTCGGCCACCGTCGGCTTGGTGGCATGGCCGGCGAGCACATGCGTGCTGACCGGGCCCTCGTCCTTGAACCGCCACCGGCCCTGCGCGTCGCGGCCGAGCGCGCGGAAGAAGTTCACGTTGGGCGCGCTGTTGAGCAGCAGATCCATCTTGCCGTCGCCGTCCCAGTCCGCGACGCAGAACGTCCGGCGTCCGCCCCGGCCAAATACACCGTCGTTGAGCCGGAGCAGGCCCGACTCCTGGTTCTGCGGCACGCCATTGCTGGTGAAGACACTGGCACCTTCGCTCCAGAAAACGCGCTGCGGGGCGCCGAGGACGAGTTTGCCGTCGGTCCCTTTCTTCCGCTCGTAGAGCGCGAGGTAACCTTCCACGTCGGACATCACGAGATCCATCAGGCCGTCGCCGTTCCAATCGACCATCTGCGGTGACGTGCGCCACTGCGAAACGAGTTCCTGCCCCTTCGGATTCCACCAGTTCCACGCCGGCTTCTGCGGCATCACGCCGGGCGCGAGTTCGACCGACTGACCGGCCGCCAGCTTGGGCGCCTTGCGGGTGCCGACGTTCTTGTACCACACCACCCGACCCCAGATGCCATTGGTCATGATGTCCGGCAGCCCGTCACCGTCCCAGTCGGCCACACTCAGGATCGAATAACCCCACTTCGCCTCGGCCGGTCCCTGGATCGAGCCGTTCGGGCCGGCCAACTCGCGCACCAGCTTGCCACCGGCGCTCAGGTAGCGCGGCGCCGCCCAGCGGGTCGGCGAGCCGCCGAGATTCTCGATAAACGCGATATAGCCGGCGGTGTTCCCGCTGACGAGGTCCGTGTCGCCGTCATCGTCCCAGTCGAACGCATACGGCGTCGCGAGCGCCCCGAATTTCACGTCGGCCGCCTGCTGCCGGAAATAGCGCGGCGGCAGGAATTGCGGCAGGCCATTCACGGTCTTGCCGGTGTGCTCGATGAACGCCACGCGGCCGTCCTCGTCGCCCACGATGAGATCGGGGTGGCCGTCGCGGTTCCAGTCGAACGCCACCGGCACGATCATCTGCAGGTCCATGCGGAGCGGCCGGCCGTCGGCCGCGACGAGATCGACGCCGGCGGCATAGCGGGGCGTCGTTCGGCTGCCCACGTTCGCGAAGTAGGTAAAACGATCGAGGAACGAACCGCAGAGCAGGTCGAGGTCGCCGTCGCCGTCGAAGTCGGTGAAGTTGGGCGAGGGGCAGCCGTAGACGTCCACCGCCGCCCCGCCGGCCTCGACGTGCTCGGGCTCGCCGTAGCCGCAGTTGGCCGTTCCGCGGAGCACGAACACGAAGCCGTGCAGCGGGCCGTTCGTCCAGCGGCCCTCGGCGTCGAAGGCGTCGTCCCAGCCGTAGAAGCTCCAGTCTTCGATGCCGCAAACGAGGTCGAGCCGGCCGTCGGCGTCGTAGTCGACGAGTCGCCACTGGTTGTGCCGCACCTTCGGCCCCTTCGTCTGCGGTCCGCGTGGCACGTACCACTTCGCGGGCACCGGCAGGGGCTTGGGGTGGGCGGTACCGACGTGCGGGAAGTCGCGGTATTCGAAGCCGGGCGAGAGCACCCGCACGGCGCCATCGACGTAGCTCGGCATCACGTAGTGCACGGTCGGCGAGAGCCGCCGGGCCGGCGCGAACACGGGCAGCGGATCGCGGGCCGTGTCGCCGGTCGTGTTCTCGAACAGCCAGACGCCGTTTGACGGCTTGTCGGGACAGGAGACGAGGAGGTCGAAATCGCCGTCGCCGTCGGCGTCGCAGGGGATCGGCCAGGCCCACAGGCCGACACCGAGATCGATGACGAGGTCGGGGTCGTTGTAGCGCAGCGGCTGGAGTTCGGCCGCGCCGGCATGCGTGGCGGCCACAGCGACGAGAGCGCAGGCGAGTACT
>JBEIHL010000147.1:0-6967 GCA_040381375.1 Opitutaceae bacterium | reverse complement strand
GTAATCGCGGGTGCGGGTGAGATAATCGCGATCCGCCCGGCTGCTAGCGGCACCGACCAGGTTGATCCGGCCCGTGGTCCAGCCCCGGTAATTGCCGGGATTCTGCGCGGCGCGACCAAAAGCCGCGTCGGGGGCGGCGGGGTCGATCCCGGGACGGAACCCCGCGATGCTGGCATCAAAATAGCGGTAATCGTACGTGCCGGAGGAGATCATCCGCGCGTTACCGAGGCCGGTCACCGCGAAGGATCCGGGGGTCCGGCCGGCCAAATTGTCGGACACGTAGAAGTAGTTGAGCACCCGTGCCGCGGTCTGAAACGTGTCCCGATTGATCGGCAGGGCATCGACGAGGCGGTTCTCCACCCAGCTCGGGCCGACGCCGACGGCTTGGTAGTCGAAGCGGGTCTGCTCGACCAGCTGGCGGGATACCGATCCGGTGACGTAGTGCCGGCCGAGCAGCCGGGCGAGGAAGCTGTTTTCGCCGCGGCGACGGAAGTCGTGCTCGAAGTAAACGGTCCCGCGGAAAGAGTCGCGGTTGGCGGTGGCGGCCCGCTGACCCGTGAAAGGCGAAGCCGAAAGGTAGGCGCGGCCAGCATGCGGGTTGGGCGCGCCGTCGGGCAGCAAGGCGCTGGCATCGACCGCCAAGGTGGAAGACGACCCCAGCGCGGCGTAGCGGTCGGTCTCCATTTCCTGATGGAAGTACTGCAGCTGCAAGCTGAGGCGGTTGTCGAAAAACGTCTGGGTGAGATCGACGTTCGCCGTGGTCCAATCGGATGCCTCCCGCTTGGTGTCACCATCGATCAGCTGGTGGTAGAAATCGTAGTACGTGGTGTCCGCGAGGACGGCGTCCTGCCACCGGCCCGAAGTCCCGAAAGGCAGGCCGGCGATCTGCGCCCAAGTGGCCATCCCGTTGAGGAAGACGGGCTGCACGGTGCCCGAGATGCTGGTGGCGCTGGCATTGGCGCCGGCGGGCGCGTTGACAATCACCTGGTTGTTGAGGAAGCGGTAACCGCCCACGGAGTTGATCTGCTTCTCGAAGATGGCGGTCGGCTGCTCGGACCGATAGTAGCTCAGCACCGTGGTGCCGTTGCCCCAGCCGGTGCTGATCATCGGGTTGGCGCGCTGGGAGGGCAGGCCGGCGTCGAGCAGGAGATACCGTTGATCCTCCGGATTGTTGCGATTGATGACGCGGCCGCCCAGGCCGCCCAGGGCGGCGGGCAAGAAGAAATAGGAGATGCGATCTAGGGGCGGCTGGGCGCGCCGCGTGTTCTGCCGGATCCGGGCCATCTCGGCAGAGGCTTCAAGGTTGAAGCTTGAACGCGGCGTCTGGAGGAACTTGGGAGTGTAGCGGGTGACGAGGGACACGCGCTGGTCATCCTTGAACGACGGTTTCTGGCGAAACCGCTGGGCATTATTGAGCAGGGACAGCCGGGCCGAGAGTTCGTCCTTCCGCAGCACCCGGTTGAGGTCGAGGCTCGTGCGCTGCGACGCGAATTGGTCGAGGCGCACCTCGAGCCGGCCGGAGTTGCGGTTCTGGGCGCGGTTGGTGTCCGCATTGATGATGCCGGCCGGACTGCCGAGGCCGAAGAGGATCGAGTTGGCGCCGCGCACCACCTCGATGCGGCTCGTGTTGTAGCCATCCCAAGAAGTCTCGGTCTTGAAGTAGTTGCGCGTGTTGTCGGCCGCGGCGAGACCGCGGATCCGGGTGTTGCTGTTGCCCGCGCCAAAGTTGTCATTCTCCTCCCCCTGAGAGTTCGCGTTCACAAAGGTCCCGTGCACGCCGCCGACGTCGGCGCTGACCGTGTGGGCCAGCAGCGTCTCGTTGTCGAAGGCGGCTAGGTCCTGCAGGAACTCGGCCGTGTACACAGAAATGGCTGAGCCCACATCGATGAGCTCGGTCCGGATGCGCGTGCCACCGAGGGTGTTCGTGGCGACGTAGCCGGTGTCCTTCTCCGAACGGACCTCAAAGGGCGAAAGCGCCACGGTCTCGTCCCCCGGCCGCGGTGCGGCGGGAGCCAAGGTCTGGGCGGACGCGGGCCACGCGAGGGCGGCGGCAGCCAGTAAAGCTGTGAACGGCGGGCACGGTCGCAGATTCCGAGGAGAGGAGTGCATAGTGGGGAGGGAGCGTGAAAGGCTTGGGCGTTCTGGCGCCGGGCCGAATGGCAAGCGGCGACCGGCCGAGTATGAATGCTAGCGCGCAAAGTCCTCCGGCCGGTTCAGGCCCGACTTGATCAGCGCCCACTCCAGCGCCCAGCAGGTGAACGCAGCGTAGGTGAAGTCCTTCCACGGTCTCGGGCTGCCCGGCGGGGCTAGCAACGCCGCCCGCCGCGCCCGAATTTCCCCCTCGATCGGTCGGACGTCCGCCAGGGCCACCGCCACGCTCCGGGCCACGAAAAGCCCGAGATTGGGTTCGGTCTCCCGCAACAGTTCCCGGAACGCCGCGAGGGCCGGCGCCGTCTCGCCGCTCCTCGCGAGGCCCTCCGCCGCCGTGGCGCGCACCGTGGGATTCGGATCCTTCAACGCCAGCAGGAACCGCTCCCGGGTCTCCGCGTCGCGGTCGCCGCGGATGATGGCCGCTTGGAGCGCCCACCACCGCAGCGCCGGATCGGCGTGCGCCCAAGCAGCCCCCTCAGGCCGTTCACCTCGTGAAGCCGCCTCCGCTGCAGCCAGGATCTCCGTCAGGGGGAATAGTCGGTCCGTTTGCGCCATCTCGAAAGGGGTCAACCCCGCCGCCCAGGCCCGGCGGTGCAGCTCGGGTTCCGGCAACAGCCCCGTGTCCCGCGTCTCGGTCATCCATCGCCGCAGTTCCGCGGCCAACCGCGCCTTCACCGCCGATTGCGCCGGCTCCGCCGCCAAGTTCCGCAATTCTCGCGGATCTTCCTGCAGATCATACAACTCTTCGAACGGCCGTGGCGCCCACAACCTTGCCGACACCGGGGTGTCGGCGCCGGCTCGATGCACCCGGTGCAATTCGCGCAGCGACTCCTTGGGCTCCGGGCCCAGGATCAAGCCCTCCTGCATCGGCGGCAAATGCGGCTGGAAGTGCCGCACATAGAGGTGACGCCCGTCAAAGACGCTCCGCGAAAGATCGTACATATCGTCGGCCCGATCCCGCGCTCCGAAAATCAGGGGGGCTGACTCCTGTCGCAACGCAGCCCCGCCGCCCGTCCACAGCGGCTTACCCGCATAGTTTTCGGGTATCGGAATGCCCGCCAACGCGAGCACCGTCGGCGGCAGATCGATCAGCGACACGGGCCGGTCGTAGCGACCGGCCGCCTTTCCTCCCGGCGCCAAGTGCCGGAATTTGTCGGGCACGTGCACGATCAAGGGCACCTGCAAGCCGGTCTGGTAAAGCCAGCGTTTGTACCGCGGTAGCCCCAGCCCGTGGTCCGACATCACGAATACGATCGTGTCCTCCGCGAGACCCGCCGCCGCCAGGCGGTCGAGCACGCCCTTCACCTCCCCATCCCAAACCGAGATGAGATCGTGGTAACGCGCCCAGATCCGGCGCAATTCCGGCGTATCCGGAAAATACGGCGGCAAGCGCACCTTCCCCGGATCGCGCGCGCGCCCGGCCGGGAGCCGCGCCAGCGCCGTCGCCGCGCGCGTCGCGGAATTACCCGGTCCCTCGTGGGTCGCACCAAGGTTCACGAAGGCGAAAAACGGCTTCCCCGCCGGCCGCTGCTCCCAAGGCGTCACGCTGTCGCGCGTCGAGTCGAAGAGCCCCCGCGCGTCGAAGTTGTAATCGGTCTTCCCGCGCAGCGCCGTCCAGTACCCGTGCTCCCGCAACACCCTAGCGAGGGGTCGGATCGTCGCCGGCACCAGCACCTCCGACCGCAGATGCTGCGTCCCGACCGAAGTGGCATACAGCCCCATCCCCAACGCCGAACGCGAGGGGGCACAGATGGGCGCGGTGGCGTAGGCCCGCAGAAACAAGTGCGACCGCCGCGCGAATTCATCGAGATGCGGCGTGGACGCATCGGGATCGCCATAGCACCCGAAGAACGGGGAAATGTCCTCCGCCACCAGCCAGAGTATGTTCGGCCGCGTCGCGGCCGCCGCGCTGCCCAGGGACAACACGGCCGCCACGAACGCGTAATGCAGAGAGTTCGGGATCATTGGAAAGGAGCCTCGCGCCGTTTCGTGCTCACCCCCATGCCGCCCAACTCAGGCAGTAGCGGGTCAGCGACCCGCTCGGCTCCGCCTCTCCATTGCACTTCTTCTGCGTCTTCAAGAGGGTATGCCGGCATCCGTCCTCCCCAGCGACGAGGCAGGGGCGGGGCAGGGATCACCGCAATCGCGCCACCACGGACTGATGAGCAGCACCGCGAAGAGATGCGGCCTGCTCCGCGCTCAGTCCATCCGGCCTCCAGGATAGGTCCAGAACACTTGCCCCCTTCAGCACTTCGTAGAACACGCAAGCCCCTAGGTAGCGGCCCGCCGTGTTCGCGTGATTCGCATCGGTCTGCCGCGACGCAGGCCCACCGTTCGGGTCCTGCTTTCGATGCCACCCCACGTTGAGGCTGCCTGCCTGAATGGGGAGGGCTCCCGATGGCGGATTCTTGTGGTCGAAGTTCGGGTCAGGATGGACAAACTTCCAGAGGGGTTTCGACCGGGCGAACTGAAACGCATCGGCCACAGGAACGATCTGCAGGCGGTACCTCCGGGCGAACATGTCGTAGGCATCGCGCAGGCCCGCGTACATCTTCCGCTGGGCAAGTTGGCCGTCGGCCAAAAACGCATGGTCCTCGCAGTAAGAGGGAGTCTGGACGACGAGAAGGGTGCCGGTCGGCGCGTGCTTGCGGATGGGCTCGAGGAGTCGGCCGCCGTGCGGTTCGCAGGCCTCGGGATTGAAGCTTTCGCGGCTGGCGTACGTCACGGTGACGAAGTCCCAACATTCCGCCTGAAGGGCCTCGCTGAGGCCGAACGGGGCGCGTCCGAGGATTCGCGGTCCCGGACCAGCAGACAGAGGGCGAGAACGTGGCGGAGGCTGGCTAGCATCGGACCATCTTAGCTGATCGCGCTCCCGGACGACCATGTCCCTTTCGGCGAATGCATATCGTTTTGTGCAGGTGCATTGACAGCGGCAACGCGATGCCGGAAGGGATCGATCGGTCGACCGACGTGCGGCCCGCAGCTCCTCCTCGTTCGTCCCCGGATGATCGGACCGGCGGTCGTTGCGCGCTCCCACAATCAGCTCCCCTCCAACATGAAAGGCCAAGGTTCACCTCTAGCGGAAAGTCGCCGCAGGTTTCTCCAACGGTCGGTGGCTGCGGCAACGGGAATCGCCTTACCTTGGTTTCTTCCGTCCCGCGTCCTTGGGCGCGACGGCGCCGTAGCCCCCAGCAACCGCATCACGCTCGGCGCAATCGGAGTCGGCAAACGCGGTCGGCTCGACTTGAGCGCGATGCTCGGGGAAAAGGACGCGCAGATCGTGGCTGTCTGCGACGTGCAGCGCGCGCAGCGCGAGACGGCCAAGGAAATGGTCGACCGCCACTATGGCACCAACGACTGCGTGATGTACCGTGACATGTTCGAACTGCTCGCACGGCCGGACATTGACGCCGTGCTGATCGCGACCGGTGACCGCTGGCACGCCGTGGCGTCGTTGCTCGCCGCCAAGTCTGGCAAGGATGTCTACAGCGAGAAGCCCTGCGGCATGACCATCGCCGAGATTCAGGCGCTGGGTGAAGGGATGCACCGATACGGCCGCGTTTTTCAGGCCGGCACCCAGCGGCGCAGTCAGGCCAACTTTAACTTTGCCGTCCGTCTGGCCCGAGAAGGCATGCTTGGACGGCTCCACACCCTCCACGCGTCGGTGTATGTGCCGCAGAAGTCCATGGAGTGGCTGGCGGCCGAACCGGAGCCGCCGCTGGAAGAATGCGATTGGAATCGTTGGCTCGGCCCCGCGCCGTGGAGGCCGTACAACAGCGCCTACGTCAGCGGCGGGTGGCGCGGTCACGACGATTTCGAGGCGGGCGGCAACTTCCTCGACTGGGGCGCACACACGGTTGACCTCTGCCAGTGGGCGAATGGCGCCGATGACACGACGCCGGTGGAGTTCGAGGCGTCGCCCACGGCCATCGAGGCTCGCTACGCCAATGGCGTCAAGCTGGTGTGCGATTTTCTGCCGAATCCCTTTCGCGACCGCGCGCCGCACTACCGTAACTCCGCCGGCACCTGCCCGGTGCGCTACGAAGGCGACGAGGGTTGGGTTGAAACCGGGGACTCCGGCGAGATCATCCTGTCGGAAAGCCTGCAGCAAAGGCGGATGCACTTCAAGGCCCCGGGCACGAGCGCCAGCGAACACGTGCGCAACTTCCTCGATTGCGTGAAGTCGCGCGCCAACACCACCTGCAATCAGAACATCATGAGGAAATCGCATTTGGCCTGCTTCGCTGCGCAGCTCTCGTGGCAGCTGGGTCGCAAGCTGCGGTTCGATCCGCGGAAAGAGGAGTTCGTCGGCGATGCTGAAGCCAACCGCATGAGGAACCGTGCCGCGCGCGCGCCGTGGTCGGTGCACACGTAGGATCTGCGAACATGACTTTGAAAGTAATTCTTCTCGCCTTCGCGTGCTTCACCCTGTCCATCCCGGTTCGGACGTTTGCCGCCGATGGAAATGCGGAGAAGACGAGACAGCTGATCGCGACCCTGCAGTCGCCCGTCGCCGCGCTGCAGGACAAGGCCCGCGCGTGCCGGCAAGCGGGCGAGTTCGGCACGGCCGCACTCGTTCCCGCGCTCGCGGCGTTGCTGGCCGACGAGAAACTCGCGGACTACGCCCGGGGCGCGCTGGAGAACATCCCGGACCCGTCGGCCGCGGCCGCCCTGCGATCCGCGCTCGGCAAGCTCGAAGGCGACCGACTCGTCGGCGCGATCAACTCGCTCGCTGTGCTGCGCGATGCAGGGGCCGTCGACGCGCTGCAACGAATCGCTGCCGATCCCGCGAGAGGGGCGGTTGGCGCGGCCCTGC
>JBEIHL010000146.1:0-6986 GCA_040381375.1 Opitutaceae bacterium | reverse complement strand
GGCCGGCGGTGCGCGCGCGCAGGCAATACTAGGTGTAGACGAGATCGACGAACAGCGGTTCGTAGAAACCGCCGAGCTCGCGCCAGGCGTCGAGGTGGAACAACGAACCCGACGTGATCACGCACGTGATGTCGTACAGGTCGTGCGACGCTGCCTGGCGCGTGAAACAGCCGGGCAGAACCGCGTGCGGACGCAAATGGCGGGAGCGAACTCTGGGCCGGGCTTCGTCGTGCCAGTTGGAACCGACGATGGCGCGGCGCGGATCCGCCGACATCAGGGACACCAGCGCGGCGGCGAGGCCGGACTCCGGCGTGCTGTCCTGGTCGAACGCGATGACGGCGGTGAAACCGCGTTCGTCGAGCACGCGAAAGGCGCGGTTCAGGGCCGCGCCGAGGCCGGCGTTGTGCTGATTCTCAAGCAACTCGGCGCCGAGGCGCGTGCAGGCCGCGCGCAGACGGTCGCGGGTGGCCGGCGTGGCGGTGTTGTCGATCACGATGACGGGCCGCACCTCGTCGAGCATCGCGGCGAGCCGCATCTCGAAGCCGGCGTCGGGGTGAAACGTCACGACGACCCCGCCGACCTGCGATTCCTGGGTCATGACGAGGGCACCAGTCGGTGCAGAAAATCGAGCCGGCGCTTTTCCTTCACCGCATTGTCGAGGTGCGCGACATCCGCGCGCGGCACCCGGCGGGTGCGCCAGTGCTCCAGCCAGTGGGCGATCCGGCGACGCTGCGGCGCGAGTGGCGCGCTGTCGTTGGGCACGCGGAGGAAATAGTCGGCGGAGTCCGGGATGTCCGTGTCGCGGTAGCCACCGAGCACGGGTAGCCCGAGTGCGAGGTATTCCCGCACCTTGAGCGGGCACGCCTCGTCCATGTGTTTCCGGAACAGGCCGAGCGTGCCTAGCGCGGCGGTCGCGCCCAGCAGCAGCGGCTCGTACTTCGTGCGCGGAAGTTCGCCGTGAAACACGACATTCGCGGGGGCGGGCACTTTTTCCGTCCCGATGACGTCGACGATCGCCTCCGGAAAGAGCGTGCCGATTTCCGCCACGCGTTCGAGTCCGTGCCAGGGCGTGTCGCGGCTGCCGATGAACACGAGTCGCAACGGGGCGCCCGCGGCCGGCACCGGTGCCTGGGGAAACGCGTCGAGCGCGATGCCGTTGGCGATGACCTCCGCCGGTTTGCGGAAACCGGCGAAGCGTGTCTCCAGCTCGTGCGTGACCGGCACGAAGCCCGCGACCGGCGACAGCACGCGACCGCGCGTCAGGCGGTGGTAGAGCTGCTTCGCGCGCGACAGCGTGAGCGGGTATTCCTTGAGATCGTCGGAATTCAGCTCGGCGACGGTGGGAACATCGCGGAACAACGCCGGCAGGCCCGCGCTGTGATAGCCGTAGCGAAAATAGATGAGGTGAGGCTGCCACGCGCGTATCCGCCGCACCAATTCAAACGAGCGGAGCATCCGTTGCGTCGCGCCGCCGCGGGCGACGAGATCCGCCTCCAGCGGGGCGAGTCCCGGCCACACTTTCGTCGTCGGCGTGAGCGAGAAATACCGCACCGCATGCCCCGCGTGCAGCCAGCTTTTGCCCTGGGCGGCGATCTTCTTGCCGATGCCGTTCTCATGCGAGACGTCGGCCATCTGTCCGAGGTAGGCTATTCTCATGGCAGGCGTGGGCATCGTAGTCTCAAGGCGTGCAAACCTCAGACCTCTTGCAGGAGATCGCAGAGAACGCAGAGATAGGTCTCATCGAATCGAATTTCCTCTGCGCTCTCTGCGGCCTCCTGCAAGAACTGCTTGGGTCGGTTCGCTCGGGGTGCGGCCCGGCCGTGGAAAAAATAATGGTTCATGGTGTTTCGGTTCGTCAGCTCGTGCGCACATTGAACCGGCGCAGCCACGCGCCGAAGCTGATGAACCGCCAGACGAGGAAACCAAACGGCTCCTCGCCGGCGAGCATCCGGCGCGCCTTCAGTTTCGCCGCCGGCGTCAGGATGCCGCCGGCGTCATCGACTGCCTGATCGACGAGCTGCAGGAATGTCTCCCGCTGCGGGCCGCGCATCCAGACTTCTTCCGCGGTTGCGAAGCCGAGTTTGTCGCGGCGCAGGCGGATCGCCTCGGGCAGCCGGTCGCGCATCGCCTCGCGCAGCACGCGCTTCGTCCAGCCGCCCGCGATCTTGTGCTCCTCCGGCAGTCCGAGGCAGAACTCGACCAGTCGGTAGTCGAGGAACGGCAGCCGCGCCTCCACGCCGTGGGCCATCGAGTCGCGGTCTTCGTAGCGGAGGAGCATGGGCAGGTTCAAAGCGGTGAGTTGGGCGATCCCCAGCGAGCGGATCGGCGTGCGCAGGTCAACGGCCGGCGGATGCGGAGAGCGCGGCGCGGCGCCCAGCCGGTTCAGGTCGAGGAGAGCCGGCGCCCGTACGGTCCGGCCCGCGGCGCGTCGCAGCCGGTCGGATACGGCGGCCGGCAGGAGCTCGTTCGCGACCAGTTGCGCCTGCAGTGCGAGCGACTGGCCATGCAGGGCGCGCGCGGCGGCGGCCTCGCGCCAGAACATTGGCCAGCGGCCATGGCGCAGCAGGCCCGCAAGATGCGGACCGAAGTAGCCGTGATAACCGCCGAGCGCCTCGTCCGCGCCCTGGCCGTCGAGCATCACCGCGACGCCGTGCTCGCGCGCCAGCCGGAACACACACCACTGCGCGTAGATGCTCGTCGAGCCGAAGGGCTCGTCCTGGTGCCAGGTCACGGCGTCGAGTTCGGCGAGCAGGCCGCCCACCGACGGTACCGTCGCATGATTGACGGCGCAGGTCGCGGCAGTGACGTGGGCGATGAAGCTCCGTTCGTCGTAGCGGGCGACATCCGATCCGGCGGAAAACGTGTTCTGCCGGGCCGCCGCGCGCTCGCCGAGCTGGGCGCGCATGGTGCAGACGAGGGTCGAGGAATCGAGTCCGCCCGAGAGGCACGACCCCACCGGCACGTCGGACCGCAGCCGCAGCCGGACCGCGTCATCGAGCCGCGCGCGAAACTGCTCCGCTGCCGCGGCGAAGTCGCCCTCGAAGGGCGCGGGCCGCAGCTCGTACCAGCGTTGTGGAGACGCGGAGGTCGCGGCTTCGAGCGAGGTCAGGAGAAATTCGCCGCCGCGCAACTGGCGCACGCTGGCGAAGAGCGTCTCGCCGGTGTGGTCGGACAGGCCCCAGTTGAGAAAATCGTAGGCGCGCTGGCCGTTGACGCGCGCGGACCAGTGCGGATGGGCGGTGAACTGCTTCACCTCGGACGCGAGCGCGAGGCCGCCGGTGGGGGTGGACCAGAGATAGAGCGGTTTGACGCCGAAGCGGTCGCGCGCCGCGAACAGGCGGCGGGTCCGCCGGTCGAACAGCGCGAAGGCGAACATGCCGTTGAAACGCGCGAGGCAGCGTTCGCCCCACTCACGCCAGGCGGCCAGGATGACCTCGGTGTCGGTGCCGGTGTGAAACGCGTGGCCGGCCGCCGCGAGCTCCGCGCGCAATTCGACGTAGTTGTAGATCTCGCCGTTGTAGGTGATCCAGCACTCGCCGGCGGCATCGCGCATCGGTTGATGACCGGCGGTGCTCAGGTCGAGAATCGAGAGCCGCCGGTGCCCGAGCCCGAGCGTGGCGCCGGGAAGCGCTTCGCGCGATCCCGTGACCCCGCCGGGGGTCTCTTCCGTGAGGAGCGGCCTCATCGTGCCGTCGCCGGGACGGAGGAACGCGCAGCCTTCGCCGTCCGGGCCCCGATGCCGCACGAGGCGCGTCATCCGTTGCACGGTGGCCACCAGCCAGTCCGGAGCGGCGGGCTCAATCAGGGTCGCGATGCCGCACATGGCTCAGGTGAATCGGAACGGATTTGTGTACCCACCCGATGCCCAAGCCCGCCAAACCATTTTGACCACGGATGGCACGGATATCACGGATGAGGGCTCCCAGCCTCGGTCAGGGGATCGGGGCTTTATCCGTGGCATCCGTGTAATCCGTGGTCAAAACTTCGGCACTGTCTTGTGCGAACCGCTCGTAAATTGAGCCGGCGGGGGCGGATACGTTTTGTGTTTTCATGGGTGAGCGCCTCCTGATGGACTCCCTCCGCGCCCATTCGACGATCGGTCGTCCGGGTGCGGCGGGTTCCACTCTCAGTCCGCATGAACGAACAATCCCCCCTCGCAGGCAAGAAAGTCGTCGTCACGGGCGGCGCCGGTTTCATCGGTTCACACCTTTGTGAAGAATTGACCCAGCTCGGGGCGGAGGTCGTGAGCGTGGACGATTATTCCGCGGGGCATGCCCGCAACCTCGAGTTTCTCGCCGGCCGGCCCAATTTTCGCGCGGTGCGGGCGGATATCTGCGACCGCGCGGCGATGACACCCGTGATCGCCGGTGCCGACGTGATCTTCCACAACGCCGCCTCGAAAAAGAACGTCTGCCTGATCGACCCGCAGAAGGATCTCCGCGTGAACGGCGGCGGCACGCTGAACCTGCTCGAACTGGCGCGCGAGCACCGCGTGCGGAAGTTCGTCCATGCCTCCACGGGCTCGGTGTACGGCGAACCGGTGGTGCTGCCGACCGACGAGGAGCATCCGTTGCGGCCGGTTTCCTACTACGGCGTTTCGAAGCTGGCGGGCGAACGGTACGTCGACGTCTTCCACCGTCTCTACGGGATGGATACGACGATCCTGCGCTACTTCCACGTCTATGGTCCGCGGCAGGAATCGAACGAGTTCGGCGGCGTGGTCTCGATCTTCCTGCGCAACATTCTCGAAGGGAAACCGCTCGCGATCTTCGGCCACGGCCACCAGGAGCGGTCGTTCACCTGGGTGAAGGACCTGGTGCGGGCGAATCTCGCCGCCGCCACGCGGCCGGAAAGCGCCGGGCGTGTGTACAACGCGGCCTCGGGCATCCGGGTCACGATCCTCGAACTGGCCGAACGCATGAAGGCGATGATGGATGCCGACATGCCGATCGTACACCAGGCGCCGCTCGTGGGCGACATCATGCATTTCGACGTCAGCAACGAACGGATCCGCCGCGAACTTGGTATCGCGTTCGAACGCGATTTCTGGGGCACGCTGCAGCGCAGCCTCGAGGAGTTCGTCGGTCACTTGCGCGGCGCCGTGCTGCGCTGACCACCGCCCCCGACGCCATGTGCGGAATCTCGGCCGTCTTCTCTGCACGCGGGCACGCCGGTGACCGCCTGGGCGGAATGAACAGCCTCCAGCGGCACCGCGGCCCGGATGCGTCCGCCACCTGGGTTTCGCCCGACGGCCGCATTGGCCTGGGCCACCGCCGGCTCTCGATTCTCGACCTTTCCCCCGACGCCAACCAGCCGATGACCGGCCCGGGCGGCACGGTCATCGTGTTCAACGGCGAGATCTACAACTTCCGCGCGCTGCGCACGGAACTCGAGGCGTGCGGCCGCCGGTTCGCGACGCAGTCCGACACCGAGGTGATCCTCGCCGCGTACGCCGAGTGGGGCGAAGGCTGCGTGACCCGCTTCAACGGCATGTGGGCCTTTGCGCTCCATGATCCCGCCCGGCGGCGGCTGTTTTTCTCCCGCGACCGGATGGGCATGAAGCCGCTGTACCTCGCGACGACGCCGGACGGCCTGCTGGCGGCATCGGAGGTGAAAGGCATCCTGGCGGCGGGTCACCGGGCGGCGGTCGATTGCGACGGGCTCAATGAATACTTCACGTTTCAGAACGTCATCTCGCACCGGACGCTCTTCGCCGGCGTGACCATGCTGCCGCCGGGCACGAATCTTTTCGTGGATACCGAGACGGGCCGGCAAAGGCGGGAGACGTACTGGCAACTGCGCTTTGCGCCCATGGTCGCGGACGAGGAGGAGCTGGCGCAGGAGTTTCTCGCCGTGTTCCGGCGGGCGATGACGCGCCACTTGGTGAGCGACGTCGAAGTCGGGGCGACGCTGAGCGGCGGCATGGATTCGTCGGCGATCGTGGCCTTGGCGACGGAGCAGATCCGCGGGATGCACACCTTCACCGGCTTCTTCAACACGACCGGCGTCGACGCCGGCGATCGCTGCGTGAGCGAGCAGGGCGACGCGCGGCTGATCGCGACGCGTTTCGGCACGACGCATCACGAGCGGGAGATCGCGCCGCAGGACGTGATCGACACCCTGCCCGCGATCGTCTGGCACCTCGAGGATCCGAAGGTGGGCATGTGTTACACCTTTCACACGATCTCGCAGCTCGTGAGCTCGTGGGTGACGGTAAACCTGTCGGGCACGGGCGGCGACGAACTGTTTGCCGGCTATCCCTGGCGGTATGCGTTGATCGACGGGCTGACGGATCCGGGCCGGTTCGACGACGTGTACTACGGTTGGTGGAGCCGGCTGATCAAGGATGCGGACAAGTCACGCTTCTTCACCGAGCGCGTGCGGCGGGAGACGTCGGTGGTTCACCCGCGGAGTGCGTACGACGCGATCATGGCCGGCGCCGGCGGCGCGGAGCCGCTCAATCGCGCGCTCTATTTCGACACGATGACGTTTCTCCACGGCTTCCTGCTCGTGGAGGACAAGCTCGGGATGGCGTTCGGGATCGAGACGCGCTTCCCGTTCCTGGATGCGGAGCTGGTGGAGTTTGGCAGTCGCATTCCGACGGCGTCCAAGATGCGGAACGGCGTCGCGAAGCACCTCGTGAAGCGGGCCTTTGGGCCGCTGCTGCCGGCGGAGACGATTCACAAGCGGAAGCAAGGCTTCACGCCGCCGGACAAGACCTGGTTCCGACGCGATCTGGCGGAGTACATTTCCCGGCTGCTCTTGTCGCGGCGGAGCTGCCTCGGCGAGTTCATCGAGCCGCAGGCGATTCGTGATGTCCTGGCGCGGCATCAACAAGGCGCCGACGAGCGGCTGACGATCTGGAGCCTGATGTTTTTCGAAGGCTGGTGCCGCGTGTTCCTGCAAGGCGAGACGATGCCGGCGCCGAGGGCGTTTTGAGCGGATGCACGCGGCGTGGCAGAGCGAAGTTAACCCGCCCGAGGTGG
>JBEIHL010000145.1:0-7005 GCA_040381375.1 Opitutaceae bacterium | reverse complement strand
GGGCTTTATGCCCCGACCTTTTCGTGGAGTGAATTCAGTCGGGGCGTAAAGCCCCTCCCACTATCACACCGCCAACGGGGAGAAGTGCTTCTGTGCCCGTTCGTCCGGGATTCCGCCTTGCGACACTCTGGCGCGGGACGCATAAGCCCACGCTTCGACGATGAATATCCACCCGACTCCGGAAGAATTCGCCCGCCTGGCCACCCAAGGGAATGTCATTCCGGTCTACACCGATTTGATGGCGGATTTTGAGACGCCGGTTTCAGCCTACGCGAAGCTGAAGGATGCCGGCCCCTCCTACCTGCTGGAGTCGGTCGAGGGCGGGGAGAATCTGTCCCGCTACAGCTTCATCGGCTGCCGTCCCCGCAAGATCTTCGTTTGCGGCGCGCAGACCACGGAGATTCGGACGCCCGGGCGCCCCACCCAAACGGTTCCAACCCCGCCGGATCCGCTTCAGCTCATCGAGGATGAAATGCGTTCGCATCGACCGGTCGCGATCCCCGGCCTGCCGCGTTTTACCGGCGGAGCGGTCGGGTTCATCGCGTACGAGTACGTTACGCGCATCGAACCCACAGTCCCGGCTGTCCCCAAGGACGAACTCGGCGTGCCGTTGCTGTATTTCCTGCTTTCGGACTCCCTGCTGATCTTCGACCGGGCAAAGCAAACCCTCCGCCTTTGCGTCAACGCCCACGTGACGTCCGACCCCGCCGGGGCCTACGGTGCCGCCGTGACGGAGCTCAACGAGCTTTACGCCCTGCTGCGCCATCCGAGCACGTTGGCTCCCGCGCCGCTGGTGGACGCGCCCAAACTGACGGTTCCGCCGGGCAATTTCACGTCCGCGGCGTTTGAACAGGTCGTGGTCGACGGCAAGGAATTCATTCGCGCGGGCGACATCATTCAATTCGTGCCGTCACAACGCTTCACGCGGCCGTTCACCAAGAGCCCGCTCGACCTCTACCGCGCGCTGCGGACGGTAAACCCCTCGCCGTACATGTTCATCCTCGAGGCGGGTGATTTTTCCATCGTCGGCGCGTCGCCCGAGGTCCATGTCCGCCTGACCGACGGCTTGGTGGAAATCCGGCCGATCGCCGGCACCCGGAAGCGCGGGGCGACACACACTGAAGATCTGGCCTTGGAAAAGGAGCTGCTCGCCGACGAAAAGGAACGGGCTGAGCACCTCATGCTGGTCGACCTTGCCCGCAACGATATCGGTCGCGTCTGCCGTTTCGGCAGCGTGAAGGTGCCGGAGATGATGGTGATCGAGCGCTACTCGCACGTGATGCACATCGTTTCCCAAGTCGAAGGCCAGATCGCCCCGGACAAGACCGCGTACGACCTGATGCGGGCGACATTCCCGGCCGGCACAGTCAGCGGCGCCCCCAAGATCCGGGCCATGCAGATCATCGCCCAGTACGAGCCGTCGCAACGCGGCATCTATGCCGGTGCCTTGGGCTACGTGGGGTACGACGGCAACATGGACACCTGCATCATGCTGCGCACGGCGTTGTTGAAAAACGGCCAGATTCACATTCAGGCCGGCGCGGGCGTGGTCGCCGACTCGGTACCGGCTTCCGAGTATCAGGAGACGGTGAGCAAGGCGTCGGCGCTGCTCAAGGCCGTCGCCATGGCGGAGCAGTTTTAGGATCAGGCAAATGAGGGGCGGCGGGGTGCATCACCCTGCGCCGGATTGGCAGGCCTGCGCCCGAAAAAAGCGCCAAAATTGCGCGCGCTTGTGCACCTGGCGTGCAACCTTTCCTCGTAGTGACACGTAGCACAAGGTGGAACGATTTCCGCTCCCTTCAGGGAACAACGTTACCACCAGTTCCTCTATACTCAACGAGAACTCTACACTATCTATGCCTGCGAAAGCCAAGTCGCTCCGTCCCCTCACCGTAGCTGACGAATCGGTCGCCTCGGAGGCTCCGACCGCCACCCTCACCGCGGCGCCCATGGATGCTCCGCCGTCGTTCTTGGAGAAAGCCGAGCCCGCCCCGCCCGAGCAGATCGCCCACGGCGAGCGCAGCAATCTTCAGTTGTACCTGCAGGAAATCGGCAAGACCGCCCTGCTCACGATCGACGAGGAA
This sequence comes from Opitutaceae bacterium, assembly GCA_040381375.1. Lineage (GTDB taxonomy): Bacteria > Verrucomicrobiota > Verrucomicrobiia > Opitutales > Opitutaceae > ER46. Next base: position 4,921 of record JBEIHL010000145.1, on the reverse strand, counting down.
ATCGCCCTCGCCAAACGCATCCGGCGCGGCGACAAGGCCGCCCGTGACCACATGATCCAAGCCAACCTGAGGTTGGTCGTTAAGATCGCGATGGACTATAAGGACTTCGGCCTCCCGCTGCTCGACCTGATCAGCGAGGGCAATATCGGTCTCATCAAGGCCGTCGAACGCTTCGACCCGCGCAAGGGCGGCAAGCTCTCCACCTATGCAGCGTGGTGGATCAAGCAGTCCATCAAGCGGGCCCTCGCGAATCAGAGTAAGACGATCCGTCTGCCCGTCCATCTGGTCGACAAAATCTCCAAGATGCGGCGCACGGCGATGATGCTCACCGAGCAACTGGGGCGCGAACCCACGGACGAAGAGTTGGCAATGGAACTGCAGATCCCGACCTCGAAGGTCGCGCATTTGAAGTCCGTCAGCGTTCGCCCGGCCTCGCTGGACGCGCCGATCGGCGAAGATGGCGACTCCACGACCTTCGGCGAAATCGTCGGTGACGACAACGCCGTCAGTCCGTACGACGGTCTCCGCGAGAAGAACCTCAACAGCGACCTGTCCGAGATGGTCAACTCGCTCGACAAGCGCGAGGCCGAGATCATCAAGCTCCGCTTCGGGCTCGAAGGCCGCGAGGAACTCACCCTCGAGGAAGTTGGAAAGAAGTTCCACGTCACCCGGGAGCGTATCCGCCAGCTCGAATATCTCGCGCTGACTAAAATGCGGAAGGCGATGGCGAAGAACGAAGCCGTCCGGACGATGGACGAGATCGATCAGGACCGCCGTGCCCGCGAGCGGATGGACGTCATCCGCGAGTTCGTCGAGAGCAAGGCCAGGAAGCCCGGCAAACTCGACCGCAACTGATCCTACTCAGCTCATAAACATTCCAGCGCCGGCCCTTTCGGGTCGGCGCTTTTTCGTGGCCGGAGCTGGAACCGGTGGACACAAAAAAGCCCTCCGGAAAACCGGAGGGCTGGGTAAAAGGTTTTGAGTCGAAGCTTACTTCTTCGCCCCCGTACCGCGCTTGAACTTCGAGGTGAACTTTTCCACGCGTCCGGCGGTGTCGACGAGGCGCTTCTCGCCCGTGTAGGCGGGATGGGAATCCATCGTCACGTCGCGGACGACGACGAAGAAGTCCTTACCGTCAATCTGCTCCGTACGGGCAGACTTCATCGTGGACTTGGTGAGGAATCGACGGCCCGTTCCGATGTCGAGGAAGCAGACGTTGTTGAGCTTGGGATGGCCTTCAGCTTTCATCGCGTAGGAGGGGAGTGAGATTAGCCTTGGCGCGCCTTGTAACGCGGCTCGACCTTGTTGATGACGTAAATTCTGCCCTTGCGGCGAACCACCTGGCATGCCGGGTGGCGCTTCTTGGCCGACTTGATGGAGGAAACAACTTTCATAAAAGGCGCCAAAGCATAGCCCGCCCCCACCCCTGTCAACGGTATTGTTCGCCGGGATGGAAGTGCGCTCCGCGCCCGCCTAAGACCGAAGTGGTTTCTGCCCCACTTTCGCCGGAAGAACGCCACGTTAGCAGGCCGAATCCCCTGCCTCACGCCTTCTCCTGCAGGCGTGTCGATTTACAGCCGGCGCGGCTTCCCCCGGACCGCCGCCGCCGTCCGCTTCGCCCGCGGGTAGTCTCCGGCGGGAGCCGACGCCGCCTTACGATAATTTCCCGATCGCAGCGCGTTGATCTGGTCGCGCAACACCGCCGCCCGCTCGAACTCCAGCCGCCCCGCGGCCGACGTCATCTCCTCCTCCAACTCCGCGATGACTTTCGCGACGTCGTCCGCACTTTCCGCGACGGCCGGCTCCTCGTCGCGCACGCCCGATCCGTCATAAACATGCAGACTGGCCTGCGCCGAACGTCGAACGCTCCGCGGCGTGATGCCATGTTCCTCGTTGTAAGCCATCTGCTTCTGCCGCCGGTAACGGACCGCTTCCATGGTGCGCCGGATCGACTCAGTGATCGTATCGGCAAAGAAGATCACCCGTCCCTTCTCGTGGCGCGCCGCCCGGCCCGCGGTCTGGATCAGGGAAGTCTCGCTGCGCAGGAAACCTTCCTTGTCGGCGTCGAGTATCGCCACCAGCGCGACTTCGGGCAGATCGAGGCCTTCGCGCAGCAGGTTGATGCCGACCAGCACGTCGAAGTTTCCCAAGCGCAGATTCCGCAGGATCTCGACCCGCTCGATCGCATCGATGTCCGAATGGAGGTATTCGACCCGAATCTTCGCCTCCCGCAGGAAACTGGTGAGATCTTCCGAAAGCCGCTTCGTCAGGGTCGTAACCAAAACGCGCTCGCCCGCCGCCGTCGCAGCCCTCACCTCGCTGATCAGGTTCTCCACCTGTCCCTTGGTCGGACGAATCGTAATTTCGGGATCGAGCAGTCCGGTCGGACGCACCAACTGCTCCGCGATCACGGTCGAACGCTTCAGTTCATACTCGGCCGGCGTCGCCGACACGTAGAGCGTCTGCCCGGTCACCGACTCAAATTCGGCGAACGACTGGGGCCGGTTGTCGAGCGCCGAGGGCAGCCGGAAACCGAACTCCACCAGCGTCTGCTTCCTGGCCCGGTCACCGTTGTACATCCCGCCGACCTGCGGCACGGTCGTATGACTCTCGTCGATCATCAGCAGGAAATCCGGCGGAAAGAAATCGATCAGGCAGAACGGCCGTTCCCCCGGCTTTCGCGCGGTGAGGTGGCGCGAGTAGTTCTCGATGCCGTTGCAGAATCCCATCTCCTGCAGCATCTCGAGGTCGTAGTTGGTCCGCATCCGGATCCGCTGCGCCTCGAGGTAGCGTCCCTGGCCTTCGAACCAGGCCACGCGCTCATCCAACTCCCCTTTGATCGCCGCAATGGCCGGCTCCAGCCGACCGCGGCTCGTGACGTATTGATTCGCCGGATATAGGTCGAACTGGTCCAGGGTGCGCAGGACGGAGCCAGTCAGCGGATCGAACTCGCTCAGCGCCTCGATCTCATCCCCGAAGAACTCCACCCGCAGGCCGTGCTCGAGGTAGGCGGGCATCACGTCGACCACATCGCCCCGAACCCGGAACCGCCCCGGCTTCAACTCGTAGTCATTGCGCTCGTAAATGTTGTCCACCAGCCGCTCCAGCAACGTCTGCCGGCCGAGCGTCGCGCCGCGCCTCAGCGGGATCCGCATCGCGGTGAACTCCTGCGGCGAGCCCAAGCCGTAGATGCAAGAGACGCTCGCCACCACGATGACATCCCGGCGCGACACGAGCGAACTCGTACTTGAAATCCGGAGACGCTCAATCTCCTCGTTGATCGAGGAGTCCTTCTCGATGAAGGTGTCGCTGGACGGGATGTAGGCTTCGGGCTGGTAGTAGTCGTAATAGCTGACGAAGTACTCGACCGAGTTCTCCGGAAAGAAGTTCTTGAACTCCGAGTAGAGCTGGGCCGCGAGAGTCTTGTTGTGCGAGATGATGAGAGTCGGCCGCTGGACCTGCGCGATGACGTTCGCCATGGTGAACGTCTTGCCCGAGCCCGTCACGCCGAGCAGCGTCTGGTGCCGGTTGCCGGCGCGCACGGACGCCACGAGCTTCTCGATGGCCTGCGGCTGGTCGCCGGTCGGCTGGTACTCCGAACTGAGCTTGAAAAGCATTCCGCCACGAGAACGCGATCCCGCGTCTGGCGCAACTGGGGAGCGCAGACGGAGCGCGGGCCGTTCAGAGCCCGAACACCTTGAGCACGCCGTTCCAAACGCCCGACCAGAACCGCCCTGCCCGGGCCGCCGACCCTTCCGCGGCCGTCTCCTGCAGGACGAATACGCCTCGCCCCGCGAAGAGGTCGTCGAACAGCGGGTTCATGCCGCGATAGTAACTCCAGAACGTCTCAGCCCGCACCGGTCGGTAGTCCAGGTTGGGCGTGAACGCGATCGTGGCGTCCTGGTTGGTCCGCCGCGCCACTGCCGTCTGGCCGTCGCGGTCCGCCAACCGCTCCGCCCGCACGCCACGGCTTCCCGAGACAAGCAGGCGGCACGGTCCGACGAACTCGAAGTAGCGGAACTGCCCCCCGATCCACGCCTGCCAGCGAAAGATCCGCCAGTGACGCCGGATGACGAGCCGTGCGTCCCGCTGCTGAATGACCCCGGCGAGAAAACGGGGCCGGAGCACCAGCGAACTTCCCGCGGGCAGCTCGACGATCGCCAGCTCCAGGTGAGGGTCTTCGCCGTTGGAAGCCGTGACCCGGCAAACACCCTCGGAACGCGCATTGGTCAGCTCGACCAGCTCCACCAGGCCGCAGGCGACGCTCGTGAACGGTATCCGCCAATCCAGGACAAACCGCGTGCGGCGGCCGATGCCCTCGTCGGAGGCCTGCAGGAATTTCTCCTTGATGCGCAGCGTCTCGCCCGGCCCCCGCGCGGCCTCGACCGAGACGCGGCTCGCGCCGATTTCCGGCAACGCCACCGGATCCGGTCCGAGCCGGATCGGCCGCCCCCGGGAGAGCAACGGCGCGACCGCGTAAAACATGCCCAGCGCCCAGAGCGTCGGACCGAAGAAATACGCCGCGAGCGCCCCCACCACGTACCATCGCGTCTTTTCCCAGGCGACAATCAGCAGGTGCCGGACGCGCGACCGGCTCGCCTCCAGTTCCCCGACCTCGGATTTGGTGCGTCGCAGCGCCTGCTCGACGCCCTCACGCTCAAAGAGCGTCTGCGTGATGACCCGTTGCAACTCGTCGACCCGGTGCGCGAGGTCGCCCTTCAAGGCATCCATCCGCTGCACCCGTTCCAAATTGGCGGCCTGTTGTTCCTGGTTCCCGAACCACCGCTCCCACCAGCTTTCCAGTTCCCGCAGGGTCGCGATGATCTTTTCCGCCTGCTGCATTTTCGCGCGCTGCTGCTCGACCTCCGTGCGGATCCCGGCGAGCCGCTGCTCGACCGCCGCCTGCACCGCCAGCAAACGG
>JBEIHL010000144.1:0-7005 GCA_040381375.1 Opitutaceae bacterium | reverse complement strand
TGGCCATCGAGGTCTTCGATGACCAAGGCACCGCGAGCACCGTATGGAAAGGACCCGATCGCACCCGCTATGACGCGAGTCAGATCGGCGTGCTCGAAGCCACGTTTCGACGCACGGCCCGTCCGATCGTGCGGGTGCGCCTCACGCTCGATTCCAAACGCGTCGCGGGCGCGAATTCGATCGACGCCGTCGGCCTGATTCCGGCGCGCTGAACCCGGATCGTCGTGGTCTCCACGGTCACGGGTGTCGCGGGGTCGCCACCGCCGGCTTGATCCGGATCAAGGAAAGACGCGAAAAACGGCCCGGAGCCCGGACCACGTCTGATTCCGCAGTGACAAGCGTCGGAACTGAGTGTCGGTTTCGCTCGTGGATCCCGGCGTTGAGAACCCTCCGTTGTTTGTCCGCCTCGGGGGCCGCCCGCAATTGCTGCACCTGGTCCGGCATTTCTACGCTGACGTACGCCAGCATCAGGAAATCGGCCCGATCTTCACGGCGCGGATCCAGGATTGGCCGGCGCATTTGGAGAAGATCGCGGACTTCTGGTCCAATGTCACCGGTGGCCCGGTGCGCTACGAGGGGCCGATGCCGCAGAAGCACTTCCCCCTGCAACTCGAGTCACGGCACTTCGATGCCTGGCTCGATCTGTGGCGCCGGCATTGTCGGATTCACCTCGCGGCACCGGAAGCGGGAGAACTGATTTGCGCGGCGGAAAGCATCGGTGAACGCCTGCGCTCACTGACGGCCCTGGCGCGCTCCGCCCCATCATGAGCGTAAAGCCAACACCTCCCCTCGAAATCGATGTGCGGCCGCTGTTCGCCTCGGGCCGGCCGCCCATGGGTGCGATCATGAATGCCCTCAGCCGGCTGCAACCCGGGCAAGCGCTCCGGTTGCGGGCACCGTTCGAGCCGCTCCCGCTTTACGCCCACTTGCAGGAACGTGGCTTCCTGCCGGAGTCGACGCAGTGTGCCGATGGCTCGTGGGAAATCGTCTTCCGTCCGACCGGCGGGACGGACTGAAATCGCAAACCCGCCAGATGCTCGCGCCGCTTGGGAATGCCTGCGCCGCGCCGCGCAATCTGTGGTGCGTTACTTCTGAATACCGCCGGTGTGGCAGTCGGCGCAGGTCAGCTCGGGATCGAGCTCGACGTCGGGATGCGCGAACTTGAGTCCCTTCGCATCGAGCAGCGCCAGTTCAGCGCCCTTGCCTTGCGCGAGGATAGTATGGCACGACGAACAGTCGGTCGCGCGCATCTTCTCTCCCTGGTCGGTCTTGTGCTTCTCATCGTGGCAGCGGAAGCACCCCAGCCAATCCTTGTGGCCGATGTTGTTCGGATACATGCGCCAGTCGGCCTTGCGCTCCGGAAAAATCGTCGTGGAAAAAATCTTGCTCACCTCCGCCACCGCTCCGTTCACCTCACTGGCGAGAGCGGCGTCCGTGTACTTCGACTTGATGAACGTCGCGATCTTCTCGGGCGCGCCCGCGGTGGTGATGCCCTCCTGCGTCATCGCCTGGACGGCGACCCGCTTGATGTTCGGCAGCTTCGTGGAAAGCGTGCCGGCGACCATGGCCTCCTCGATCGCGTCGTTCGCCGTCGGAAAAACGTGCGACGGCCGATTGTGGCAATCGATGCAATCCATCACGCGGATCTTGTCCGGCGGCGGCTCGCCCTTGAAACCTTCCACCCGGAAGACCTTCGAGGTTCCATCCTTCAAGTTCGTCACCCGGGTCCACGGAATCTCCTGACGCTTTTCATCCTTGGCGTAGTACTCGACCTTTTCCGTGTCGCTGATGTGCCAGTGGATGCCGCCGAGCGGGCTCCCCGGCTGCTTCTTGTCGACGTGGAGCAGCATGCGCACGGAGTACGGCGTGTTGCGGCGGTCGGACAGATAATGGTCGTAGGTCATCTCGACATTGCCCGTGTACTTGTCGGGCCAGTGGCACTTTTCGCACGTATCTTTCGAGGGACGGAGATTTTGCACCGGCGTCGGAATGGGACGGTCGTAGTTGTCCAGCACATACCCGATGAGCTGCCGGGTGCCGCTCAGCTTGGCGCGAACGAAATGCTCGGCGCCTGAGCCAACGTGACAGTGCACGCAATCGACGCGGGCATGCGCCCCCCGCTGATACGTGACCCACTCCGGGTTCATGGCCTCGTGACAAACTTGGCCGCAGAAGTTGTTCGACTCGGCGTAATGATAGGTCTGGTAGCTGCCAAACGCGCTCAACATGATAAACGCAATCCCGGCGCCACCAAACAGGACCAACCGCCGACGTTGGGCCGCATCGCGAAAATCCAGCCGCCATTTGTCCGGCGCCGTGGCCGCATGCTTGATCGCCCAGCGCCGCTGCGCCCAGGCCCCAAAGAAAACCAGCGCAAGCCCTGCGATCAGGAACCCCGGCGCCACGAGGTACGTGAAGATCCCCAGGTACGGATTGGTGTCGCCCTGCGTGAAGTCCATCCACACCAGCAGCGCAAACGAGAACAGCGCGCCGAGGGCGAGGACGCCACCGATCGCGCTGATCCAATTGTTGAAGTTCGAGCGCGGCTTGCCGGGCACTGGGCTGGCCGCTGCGGGCAGGTTGGGATCGCTCATGATCGGAAGCGGAAAGGTGGCGTCAAACGAGAGTCCGGACCGGGCGTCACCATCGTCCCGGCCGGCAAAATCTCAAAACAACGGACTGTTCAGGATTTGAACTTCCGGATGTACGCGACGAATTCCTTGATCTCCTCGGGCGAGAGCTCGTCCTTGTAGCCCTTCATCCGTTCCTTCCCGTTCTTGTCCTTGGCGCCCTCGGTCGTGATCTTGATGATGTCTTCGTCCTTCATTTTCGCCTGCACCTTGGGATCGGTGTAATCGTCCACGTTGAGCTTCCGGCCGGCCTTGGTTTGGCCCTTGCCGTCGGCGCCGTGGCACTTGGCGCAGTGGTTTTCCCAGTTCTCCGCCACCGGCGCGGCAAAACTGAGCACGGCGACCGCGAGCAGCGGGGCGCCAAAGATGAAGTATTTCGTGCTGATTTTCATGGGAGACGGAGGATGAACGGTGACGGCAGTATGCCGGATCTGAGATCAAATGGCTCCGCATCTTTTGCCAGCCAAGGCGCAGGTGTTGCTTTTCTCCGGCCATTTCCACCTCCGCCGGCCGTGCGCTCCACAAAGGCCGCCTAATGCTCCGCAACATATGCGGAGCCGTCTCGAGCAGGCTCTGTCAGACTGACGGGAATACGCCATGACTGACCTGCTCCGCTCGCTGCGCGATACCTTCGTTTCCCTCAAGCTCACCCTCACGCTGCTCGGGTTCGCCATGGTGCTGATCTTCGTCGCCACGCTCGACCAGGTGAACCTGGGGATCTGGGCCGTGCAGGAACGGTACTTCCGATCGTTCATCGTCTACGTCAAAGCCGGCCCGTTCGTCATTCCCGCCTTCCCCGGCGGCTATCTCGTGGGCGGCCTGCTGCTGCTCAATCTCACCGCGGCGTTCCTGCACCGCTTCGCGTTCACCTGGCGCAAGGCCGGCATTCTCGCTTCGCACGCGGGGCTCATCCTGCTGCTCATCGGCGAATTGCTCACCGGCCTCTGGCAACAAGACTTTCACATGCGCCTCGACGAGGGCCAGACGAAGAACTACGCGGAGAATTTCCGCGAGAACGAGCTGGTCCTGATCGACACAACCGACCCGAAGCACGACGACGTCGTCGCCATCGCCGAGACCGCGCTCGCCCGGAAAAAGCCGATCCAACATCCCCGGCTGCCGTTTCAGGTCGTGGCGACGACCTTCTATCCGAACTCGATCATCGAGCCGAGCCGCACCTCCGGCACCGCCCGAAGCGACTCCATGCCGCGGGCAACCGCCGGCATCGGTCAGCAATTGGTCGCGATCCCGCAGCCGGTCACCCGCAATCCGGAAGAACGAAACGTGCCGACCGCTTTGGTCGAGCTCACCTCCGCCGAAGGCTCGCTCGGCCGATGGATGGTTTCGCTCCTGCTCGCCACACCCCAGACCTTCGAACACGGGGGCCGCCGGTGGACGATCGCGTTCCGCTCCAAACGAAACTACCAGCCCTTCTCGCTCACGCTGCTCAACTTCAGCCACGAACGCTACGCCGGCACGCAGATCCCGAAGAACTTTTCCAGCCGGCTCCGGATCGTCACGCCCGACGGGAGCAATGATCGGGAAGTTCTGATCTACATGAACAATCCGCTGCGCCACGGAGGACTCACGTTCTACCAGGCGGGCTTCGAGAACAACGACCGCACCTCCATCCTGCAGGTGGTCCGGAACCCGTCATGGCTTTTCCCCTACATCGCCTGCACGCTCATGGGCCTCGGTCTGCTGTACCAGTTCTCCTTCCACCTCGTGGTCTTCGCCCGCCGCCGTCGGCCAGCACGGGCCGGCGATCGAAGCAGCGTCCCTCCTCCCGGGTTCCGTCGGGACTCGGCATCGAATCCGGCGGAGTCGCGACATCCCTCCCCCTTTCGCCGGCTCAAGAGGGCAAACTCCTGCGCAACGGGCTCGCCGCCGTGATCACCGGCCTCGCCTTGATGGCCGTCGCCTACTCGCTCCGTCCGGTCCGCAATCCGGGGGCGTTCGACCTCGCCGGCTTTTCGCGACTGCCCACGCTGGTCAACGGCCGCGTCAAGCCACTCGACACCGTCGCCCGCACCTCCCTGCTGCTCATGCAAGGCCGGCAGCGCGTGGTCACTCCGGAAGGCCGGACGGTGACGCCCGCGGAATGGCTGCTCGATCTGCTCTACCGTCCGGCCGTGGCGGATACGTACCCGGTGTTCGAAATCGTGCACCCGGATGTCCTCGCGCTGCTGCAGCTCACCACCGACGACGGCGCCGGCGGAAAGCGTTTCGCCCCTGCAGCAATTCCTCTCCCGCCTCAGCGAGATTGACCGCCAAGCCAAGCTGGCCGACGGCACCGCCGCCAATGCCCGCTCACCGTTTCAGCGGGCCATCGTGCAGCTCCGCGATGCGGTGCTCCTTTATCAGCACCTCCAGGCCAGCCTCGTTGCGCCCGGCGATCGCGAATTTCTTGTCCGGCTCGAGCGCTTCGAAGCGCTCCGGCTGGACGTCGGGCCCGACGGTCACCCGGCGGCGACGGCACCGCGGCCCAACGAGGCGGACGCCACGCTGGTGCTCGAACTCGCGCGCGCGTTTGCCGTCATGGACAGCGCCGCGTACCTGCACCTGATTCCACCGGCCGCCGGGACGCCGGACAACAGCGGGTGGAAAACCGCCGGGGCGGCGTGGACCGAAAGCTTTTCCGCCGCGGGCACTCCTCCGGCCGCGCGGACGTACGCGGCGATGGGCCGCGCCTGGATTTCCGGCGAGCCTGAACGTTTCAACCAAAGCGTGCAGGCGCTGCACCAGGATTTGCAGCGCGGCTTTGCGGGTGCGATGCGCAAGAGTCACGTCGAGACGCGCTTCAATGCCGCCCAGCCGTTCTACTCGAGCGCCGTCCTGTACGTGGCGGCGTTTTTGATCGCCCTGTTTTCCTGGCTGAAGTGGCCGGAGACGCTCGGCCGTTCCGCCTTCGCGCTCGTGCTGGTCGCGTTCCTCGTGGCATCCGCGGGCATCGCCACGCGCATGTGGCTCGAATCCCGGCCGCCGGTCACGAACCTCTATTCGTCCGCCCTCTTCGTCGGCTGGGGCGCGGTCGCACTCTGCCTCGTACTCGAGTATTTTTTCCGCAACGCCATCGGCAGTGCGGCCGCGGGCCTCATCGGATTTGCCACGCTGCTCATCGCCCACCACCTGGCCCTCAGCGGCGACACGCTTGAAATGATGCGCGCGGTGCTGGATTCCAACTTCTGGCTCGCGACACATGTCGTGACCATCACGGTCGGCTACTCGGCCACGTTCCTCGCCGGATTTCTCGCGCTCTTCTATGTGATGCGGGGACTTTTCACCCGCTCGCTCGACGCGGTGACCGCGGACGGCATCGCGCGCATGATCTACGGCATCGTGTGTTTCGCGACGCTCTTCAGCCTGGTGGGCACGGTGCTCGGCGGCATCTGGGCGGACCAGTCGTGGGGACGTTTCTGGGGCTGGGATCCGAAGGAGAATGGCGCGCTCCTCATTGTGCTCTGGAACGCCATGATTCTGCACGCCCGCATCGGCGGGCTGGTGCGGCAGCGCGGCCTCGCCGTCATGGCCATCTTCGGCAACATCGTGACCGCGTGGAGTTGGTTCGGCGTCAACATGCTCGGCGTGGGCCTCCACAGCTACGGCTTCATGGGCGCCGCGTTCTGGTGGCTGATCATCTTCGCCTCGAGCCAGCTCTCCGTCATGGCCGCCGCCGTCTGGCCGCTGGCGCGGTGGCGCAGCTTCCGCACGGCTGCGACCCGCACTGAAACGCCAGTATCACCCGCGGCCTTTCGTTCGACGACGCAGCAGGCGTGACGAGCCTGGGAAGCATTCCTGGGAGCGCATCCTGGGAGCGCCGAGCTCCAGCTCGGCCGAGGACGCCCGCAAGCCGAGCCGGAGCTCGGGACGCAAGCCGAACACCTCAGGCCTCACCCCTCACCTTGTTCAATCATTTATCACAGGCCCGGCGCCCGAAGGTGAGAGGTGAGGCCTGAGGTGTTCGATCCGCTCTAACCGGACGGACGGACGGCGCGGCTCGGGACCGGTCGCATGCCGGCCCTGCGCGCCTGGCGGGGCCACCAGGCTCAGGCCTGTTCCAGTGCGCGCTGGTGGGCGATCCAGGCAGAGTCCACGGGCAATTTCCGGGCAATGGTGGAATCCGGCGAGATCACGCGCCAGAACGGGCTGATGTCAGTGATGGCCGCGCCCTGCTGCAGGTTTTCGATTGCCGCCTCGGCGGCGATGCGCAGAAAAATGGCCGTGCTGACCGGGCAGGTGGCTTCGCATTGGTGGGCGCGGGCCAGTTCGCGGCGCATGTGCTCGATGGTGCGGGTCTGGCCGTGTGGCACCTTGCGCAGGTAGGCGTCGATGATGGGCGGTGTTCCCACGAACAGCAGGGTGCCTACCTTGATGC
>JBEIHL010000143.1:0-7045 GCA_040381375.1 Opitutaceae bacterium | reverse complement strand
TACCAGGTGACGGCCATCCGCTCCTTCGCCGACCTGACGCGCGAGGGCCTGCCGAAGCGGCCGTTCGAATTGTACATCGGTTCGCTGGCCGGCGAAACGGAGCGCTACGTGCGCCGGCTGGTCGAAAAGTATCCCTCGCTGCGCGTGCTGTGCACCGGGCCGAGCGACGTCCGCGTGCCGGTGCCGTGGTTGGCTCCCGTAAGGCAGGCCGTGATCTACAAGCCCTACGCGCTGAGCGAACTGATGCGCGCCGCGCGCAAGCTGCTCGACGGCTAAGGGGCGGACTTTTCCAGCCTTCATGATCATCCTGTATCTCGTCCGTCATGCGCACGCCGTCGACGCCCCGGCGGATGCGGCTCGACCTCTGAGTCCGAAGGGGCGGGATCAGGTGCGCGCGCTGGGAAGATTCCTGCGCTCGTCGGGCGCATTTCTGCCGGAGGAAATCTGGCACAGCCCGCTGGTGCGTTCGCAGGAGACGGCCGCCCTGCTCGCGCGGCAACTTCGCCTCGACGTTCCGCTTCTTCTGCAGCCCGGACTCGAGCCCGAGGACAAACCGGAGATGGTGGCGCGCCGGCTTCGCTCCGCGACGCGGTCCGTCGCGATCGTCGGCCACGAGCCGCACCTGAGCGCGCTCGCCAGTCTGCTCGTACGCGGGCGCGCCGCGCCGCCGGCGTTCGTGATGAAGAAGTGCACCGCGCTCACGCTCGAGGGCACGGGACGGTTCTGGATGGTACGTTGGCAGGTGTCGCCCGAGTTGCTCGCATGATCGTCTTTGTCGTCGGCGCCTCGGGTCTCGTGGGATCGGCCTTCGTCCGCGCCGCCGTGCGCCGCGGGCATCGCGTCACGGGCACGGTCGGCACCTTCGCCGGCGCGATCGAAGGGCTGGTTGAGCCGCGCACGGTCGACCTCACCGACCCCGGCGCGGTCACGGAGCCGGTGCTGGATGTCTTCCCCCAGGCGATCGTCAACTGCGCCGCGGTTTCCGTGCCCGAGCAGTGCGACGCCGATCCCGCGCGGGCGCAGGCGCTGAACGTCGCACTGCCCACGCTCCTCGCCCGGCTCGCGCACCATGTGAGCGCGCGCCTGGTGCACCTTTCGTCGGAGCAGGTGTTCGCCGGCTCCAGCGCGATACCGTACGCTGCCACCGATCCGGTCGCGCCGCTCAATCTTTACGGCCGCCAAAAAGTGGAGAGTGAGCGCGCGGTCCACGCCGCCGCCCCGGAATTCGCGGTCACCGTCCGAGCCCCGCTGCTGATGGGCAACAGCCTTACCGGCCGGCGCAGCAACCACGAGCGGCTGTTTGCCGACTGGGCGGCCGGCCGGGTGCCGAAGCTGTTCACCGACGAATACCGCCAGGCCTGCACCGCGGAGAACCTCGCCGAGGTCTTGCTGGAGCTGTGCGAGCGGGAAGACCTCCGCGGCGTCTTCCACTGGGCGGGCACCGAGCTCGTCTCCCGCTACGAACTCGGCGTGCGCATCCGCGAACACTTCAAGCTCTCGGCCCGCGATGCCCCGCTGGCCGCCATTTCCCGCGCGGACCTGCCCGAGGTCGCCCGTCACCGCCAGGCCAGTCTCCCGCTCGAGATCGGCCCGCTCGCCGGCAAACTCAAGACGCGCCCCCAATCCATCGCGGCCCAACTCGAGGAACTGACGGTGCCACCGCCGGTGCGCGCGTGGTATTTCGGGCGAGCGTGATTCAAGACTAACCGATGCGCGAAACACCTATCGCGGCCCAGCAACTGAAGGACCGAGGAATCGTGAATCCGGCATCGGACATCTATAATCTCGGATTTTCAAACCGCCGAATTTCGTTCGGGGCGTTCGATCCATCTCGGCCCTTGGGTTGAAATCCCAGATCACAGATTATCGATGCTCGATTCCAGATTTTCCGAAATCGTCGCAGGGCGCGCTTGTTCCTTTCCGTGTGCTCCGTGTGTTCCGTGGGCACCCCTCCGAGTTTGCGCGCCTTTCATTTCGTTTTTCCCTCGGCTTATGCCTTCCTGAATCCGCATGGTCCTGCATCTCCTGCCCACCCGCACCGCTGGCGCGGCCGAAAACATGGCCGTGGATTTTCTGCTGCTGCAGCGGTACCCGCAGGCAGGAGTGCCAAGGTTTCGCCACTACGGCTGGCGCTCGCCCGCGTGCACCTTTGGCTACGCGCAGAAGATCGCCGCGGCGCGCGAGCTCCTGGCGGGACCGGGCCGTACCCCGAATCCGGATACGGAGATGACCCGCCTCGACCTCTGCCGGCGCCCGACCGGAGGCGGGCTGGTCGACCACCGGGAGGACTGGACCTACGCCCTCGTCATTCCGCGCGGTCATCCGCTCGATGAGGCGCGCGCCGCGCAGAGCTACCGGGCGATCCACGAGGCCCTCGCGGCGGCGCTGCGCGAACAGGGTGTTCCCGCGGTCACGAAGGACGCCGACGGAGCTGGCGCGCCCAACGGCACCGGCGTCTGTTTTCAGCGCGCCGAGGTGCACGACGTCGTGCACGACGTTACGGGCGCGAAGCTGGCAGGGGCCGCGCAGAAGCGAAACAAGCACGGACTGCTCTTTCAGGGCTCGCTCTGGCGACCGGCGGTCGGGAGGCCGGTCTTCGACTGGGATCGTTTCGAAACCGACTTCGTCGCGCGCCTCGCAGAGGCGCTGGGCACCCCGGCGAAGCCCGTGCCGTGGCCGGAGTTCAACGACGACGAAGTCAGCGGACTGACCGAACAGTACGCGTCCGCCGAGTGGCTCGAGTATCGGTGATGTTCGCCGCGCGAGCGGCTGTAGGAGCGGCTTCACGCCGCGACCCGCCGGGAATCCGACAGTCGGTCGCGGCGTAAAGCCGCTCCTACAGGGTCGCGCGACAAGCCCGGACCAACCTCCGACTCACTGCTTGGGAGCGGGCGGCGCGGGTTGCGCGGGGACCGCCGGCGTCGGCGGCAACACGACCTGCACGGCGGCTGGCTCGGGCTGCCAGAAGTAGTGGCCGCGGCGGTTGTGGTCCCAACGAATGCCGATGGCGGCCAGGACGACGATGACGAGAAAGATGATCCACCGGCGGCGACTCGCGGCGGCCTTGTCCTCGTAGGGATCCTCGAGGATACGGGTCGCGTTGGACGGCAGCAGGGCGCGCTCGGTGAGCGCAGTGCCAAACGGAAAATTGATCTTCACGCGTCCGTTGATCGCCCAACCGTTGGCATCGAGAATCGGCCCGATCGTGCGCTGCCGCAGCTTGAGGAAAGCGATGATCACGGCCGGCAGCGAAATCGCGAGCATCACGCCGACTACGATCAGCGGGAACTGCCACCACGTCATCTCGGCCAGTTTCGCTCCAACCGTCGCCAGCGCACCACCGATGGCTCCGACCGCCACGCCCAACGCGGCCACGACGCCAACGTCCACTTTCCGGGGCGGCTCCGCGGCTTTCGGCGCGGCGGCCGCGGCGGCCTGCTGCGTGGCGGCGTTCGCCGCGGCGGTGACGGTCTTGTCTGCAATCTTTCCGAGTCGGTCGTTGGAAGCCGCGTCGGCGGCGGCGGCACGCTTGGCCGCCATCTCGTCAATCATGCGGACGAATTTCTTGTACGGGGACCAGAAGGCCTGCCGCAGGCTGATCGGGTTGTCGACGATGCTGGTGATGACGGCGTCCCAGTCGCAGCCCTTGCGATCGTAGAACACGCCGTGCCGGCCGACGAAGAGGTAGTCGCCGTCACCCTGACTGACGCAGCAGGCCACCGTCATCGCCGCGCCGCCGGGGCGCGTGCAGTTTACGTAGGCGATGTAGGCCTTGCTCATCGCGGCGAGCGGCTGGGGCGAGTCGACCCTGATACACAGTTCGCAGGAACGGCTGTCGAGGTAGAGGGTACCGGCCTGGAAGGCGGCCCAGCGGTCGCGCGAGTAGAAGTCGGCGAAGTTGACGAAATTGTGGAGCAGCGTGCGGAGGTCACGGGCGAGCCGGAGCAGCTTCTCGAGATTCGTGATGGCAGCGGCCTCCGGCGCCAGAGCCGCATCTTTGGCCACGAGCGCCGAGAGGGCCTCCCGGCCATTGCCCCCGAGAATAGCCTTAACGCGCGCGAGTCCGAGAGCCTCGACGGAACCGCCGGCCTTGCCCGCCAGCCACGCCTCGTAGGCGCTCAGCTTGCCGTTCAACTCCGCCCATTCGACCGCAGTGAGAGAGGTCTTGCTCGCGCCGAACACCGGCGTCACCGCGGCCGAGTGCAGTGCCGCGACGGCGGCCGCCCACGCCGGATTGACCCCTCGGCGAGCGGCAGCGCCCGACCGGCCTCGATGCGCGCGAGCGGGAATTGGGCGATCTCAGCCGACGTCGACGCGAGATCCTTGGCCGCGAGCGCCGTGAAGTCGGCCTCCGCCCGGTTGACCGCCGCGGTCGCCCGCGCATCGAACGCCGCCAGCCGGCAGCGCGCAAAATAGTCCTCCACCTTGACGCGAACCGCTTTCACGGCCGTGAGCGCGGCCGCCGTCCCCGCCCCGAGCGGTGAGGCATCGCTGGACGCCCACGCGGAAAACGCCGCGCAATCGGCCAAGAACGCGTCGATCTGCGCCTGGTTCACGCCGGGGGCGCCGCTCCGGTCCGCCGTCGTGCCCTTGGTCGCAATAATGTCAGTGATCAACTGCGCCACCGACGGGTCCTCGGCCGAGGCCGCCGTGATGACGCCGTCGCCGTTGAACTTCGTGCCGGCAAAAATCTTCGCCGTGTCGGAAGCGTCGGCCAGCGAGATCGAGCCCGCGGATTTGCCCAGGTTGGTCAGGATCTGCTTCGCCGACGCGAGCACCACCTTGCCCTCGGGCGTCGCGTCGTTGATCGAGGCCAGCGGCAGCGTGTCCAGCTCCTTCAGCAGGTCACCGGCGTCCTTCAGATGCGCGGCCGCCCACTTGATCGCCGCCAGCAACTCCGGCACGCGGATGCGGCCGTCGTTGTCGGTATCGATCAGCCCCAGGGTCTTCTCGTCGATTTCGAGGCCTTTGACCGGACAACTGAGCGCGACCCACAGTTTCTGGTCGAGCTGATCAAGGGCGAGCAGATCGGCCCCCGTTGCCAAGGTAACCTGATCGAGCCCACCGGTACGGAAGAACTTGAAGACGTGTTGGGTGGCGGGGCCGGTGGTGATGCTCATGTCAGAGGAAAATTGCGGGAGCCGGAGATGGTTGAGACGCGCCGAGCCGAATTGCAAGTAAGGGTGCGCGGCGACCGTGGCCTGCACTCTCCTGTAGGAGCGGCTTCACGCCGCGACCTGCCTCGGTCGCGGCGTAAAGCCGCTCCTACAGGCCCGCCGGGCCGCGCTGCAGCGTCAGCACGCACTCCAAATGCCGCGTCTGCGGAAACAGGTCGAACGGCTGCGCCGCCGTCAGCGCATACCCGGCCGTCACGAAGTGTCGCAGATCGCGCATCTGGGTCGCGGGGTCGCAGGACACATACACGACGGTGCGCGGCCCAAAGGCGAAGAGCTGCTGCAGGAACGACTCGTCGCAGCCTTTGCGCGGGGGATCGATGATGACGGCGGTTTCCGCTGCCACGAACGCCGGATCGAGGCCCGCAAAGATCGCCGCCGCGTCGCCCGCCGTGAAGGTGGCGTTCGCGATCCGGTTCGCCGTCGCATTCTCGCGGGCAAAACGCACGCTGCTTTCGCTGACCTCGATGCCGGCCACGCGCTCGAAGGCCGAGGCCGCCGACAAGGCAAAGAGGCCGCTGCCGCAATAGGCGTCGACCAGACACCGGGCGCCGCCGCCCGCGGCCTGCTCCCGCACGTAACGCGTGAAAGCCGGGAGGATGAACGGATTGTTCTGAAAGAAATCGCGCGCGAGGAAATGCAGTTTCAGGTCGCCGACCGTCTCCGTGACGACGGCGTCATAGTCGGTCGTCACCTCTCCGCCCGCATCACGCAACAAAAGCGTCGCCGCGCGCTGATAGGTCGCCTGCTGGCCATGCACGCGGGCACGGACCGCGCCGAGCCGGGCATTGATGGCCTCCGTGGCGATCGGGCACTGCGGCACGTCGACGATGTCGAAACGCGTCCCCTGACGCAGAAAGCCGATCGGCATCGGCTCGGCCGAGCGCGGCGGCGCGAAATGCGGCGTGATTTTGGAGCGGTAGTTGAACTCGCGCGGCGACGGCACGACGGGCGCGACCTCGAAGACGAGCCCGGCCATGTGTTCGAGCAGCTCGGCCACCTGCCGGCGTTTCCAGGCGAGCTGGGCGGTGTAGGCGAGGTGCTGGTACTGACAACCTCCACAGCGGCCGAAGGGCGAACACCGGGGGGCGACCCGCTCCAGCGAAGGCTTGAGCACCTGGACAAGGTCGGCCTCGGAAAAGTTCTTATGGTTGCGAAACACCCGGGCGCGCACCCGTTCACCCGGCAGGGTGAAGGGCACCATGACGACCCAGCCGGTCGAGACCGGAGCGTCGGCGCCGGGCGACGCAGACGCCGACGGAGCCAGCGGGACGCGGCCGAGGCCGGAGCCGAGATTCGTGAGGGTGCTGATCTCCAGTTCGATCTCCTGGTGATACGCGAACGGCTGGTCGTTGAACTTGGATTTCTTTTTCACCACGAAACACACGAAACACACGAAATCAGCGGAAACGAAGAGGATTCTCTTTCGGGTGTTTCGTGTATTTCGTGGTCTCTTTCCGATGGCCGTCGAAAAAATCTCCAGTCTCCAGAATCCGCGCCTCAAGCAGCTCGTGAAGCTGCGCGACCGCCGGCCGCGGGACGAGGCCGGCGTCTTCCTCGTCGAGGGCTACCGCGAGATCCGCCGTGCGCTCGAAAAACAGGTGCCGCTGCAGGAACTCTATTTCGCTCCCGACTGGTTCCTCGGCGAAAACGAACCCGCCCTGCTCGCCCAGGCCGAGGCCGCCGGCGCCCGGCTGTTCGAGCTGTCCAAGGACGCGTTCGCCAAGGTCGCCTATCGCGAGCGCCCCGACGGCCTGCTCGCCGTCGCTCCCCAGTGGCGGCGCCGGCTCGAGGATCTCGCCCTGCCGGCCACGCCTTTCCTGCTCGTCGTCGAGGCGATCGAGAAGCCCGGCAACCTGGGCACGATCCTG
>JBEIHL010000142.1:0-7049 GCA_040381375.1 Opitutaceae bacterium | reverse complement strand
GGTCGGTTTCCAAGACATCTTCCTGAACCCTTACTATTGGTTCATGAATGCGTGGTTTCGGCGCGTCCGGCTCACCACCACGGCCGACCTTTTCGCCGACCGCCTCGGCGGCCGTCGGCTCGCGAGCTTCTACGCCCTTTTCCAGATCCTCTGCATCGTCGTCGTGACGGCCTTCAGCAACCTGGTCGCCTACAAAATTTGTGCGGCGCTCATCGTCCGCCCCGAACCGGAATGGACCGCGGCCGAGCGGGCCTCGGTCGAAGGGTATCGGGAGTTGAAGCGACTCGAACAGGCGCACCGGCAGACGCCCCTCGCCGCCGTCGAAAAGGCCCGGCTAGATCTCCTGCGCGAAGCCTCCGCCCGGGGCGATCTGCACAGCTACATCACCGCGCTGGAGCCGTGGTCCTTTTACCTGATCTACACGGGCGTCATCGGCCTTTACATCATCCTAGGCGGCATGGCGGCCACCGCGCTGAACGAGGCCTTTCAGGGTGTGCTCATCATCGTCTTCTCCGCTATTTTGATACCCACCGGCCTGGCGGCGCTCGGCGGCTGGCGCGAACTGGGCGCCCGCGTCCCCGAAGCTAGTTTTCGTCTCTTCGGCGGAGGACCCTCGGAGATCACGACGTGGGGCATTGTCGCCATGGGGCTCACCGCGCTCCTCCAGGTCAACGGCCTCGTCGGCAACATGGGCATCAGCGGCTCCGCCCGCACGGAATACGCCGCCCGCTTCGGCGCCGTCGCCGGCACCTTCACCAAGCGCCTCATGATGATCCTGTGGACCTTCGCCGGCCTCATCGCGATCGCGCTGTTCTCCGGCGCCGACACGCTTTCGGATCCCGATATCGTCTGGGGCCAGTTGTCGCTTCGTCTGCTGGGGCCAGGCCTGCTCGGCCTCATGCTCGCCGGTGTGCTGGCCGCCAACATGTCCACGGTCGCGGCCCAAACGATGGCGATCGCCGCCCTGTTTTCGCGCAACGTCTACGGCTACCTCCGTCCGGCCCATTCCGACGCCGACATCGTGCGCGTGGCGCGCTGGTGCATCGTGATCGTGTTGACCGTCGCGCTGCTGGCCGCCACGCGGATGTCCAGCGTCTACACGGTGCTCCAACTGCACATGACGCTCAACGTGTCGTTCGGCACGGCCGTGCTCCTCATGTTTTTCTGGCGTCGAGTCACCGCCCCGGCGGTGTGGCTGACGGTCATCACGTGCGCCCTCGTCAACAGCCTCCTGCCCCTGGTCGCCGACTTGAGCGCGACGCTGCGCACCCATCCGACGCTCGTCACTCGCAGCCTCGACGCCTCTGCCCGCCCGACTCCGGTCTTTTTCGAAAAGGTAACGCGCATGAACCCGGAGGATCCCGCGAGCCCGCTCGAGGGGCGCGGGCGGTTGCACACCGAATTGCTCCTGCTCCACGCTGCGGGCGGCGACGTCGCCAGCTGGTCCCCCGGCAGCCGTTTCGCAGCCCGCTTTTTCGTGGATGCTTTCCTCCCCCCGCTGCTCCTGATCCTGTGCAGTCTGGTGTCCCGTCCTCCACCCCGCGCTCTCGTCGATCAATTTTTTGGCAAGATGAAGACTCCCGTCGGCGCGACGCCGGAACTCGAAGCCGCCGCCATGGAGGAAACGCGGCGCGACCCGCACCGCTTCGATCATTTGAAAATCTGGCCGAATTCGTCGTGGGAACTCACCCGATGGGACCGCACCGACACCGTCGGCTTCGTCGCCTCCTGCACTCTGACCTTCATCATCATCCTGCTGTTTTGGGGGCTGCTGCGGTGGGCCGCGCCCTAGACGGTCCCGCGCACCGTCCAACCTCATCCCCGGAGCCAGCTTCCCCCTATCCCGTCAGCACGCTGCGGTGCTTGGCGGTCTCCTCGACCACGACCCGGTGCAGCGCCAGCAGCGCGAGGAGATTCGGGATGGCCATGAGGCCGTTCGCGATGTCGGCGAAATCCCAGACCAGCCGACTCGAAACGACCGCGCCGACAAACACGAAGCAGCACCAGATCCAGCGAAACGGCCGCACCACGCCGCTGCCCCACAAGTACTCGGCCGCCTTCTCGGAATAATAGGCCCAGCCATAAATCGAAGTGAATACGAACAGCGCCAACGACAGGTTGAGCGCCCACACGGCCCACGGGCCGAGGTCCGCAAACGCCGCGCGCACCAGCGCCGCCGCCGGCAGGCCTTCCTGCCAGTGCCCAGAGCTCACCACGACCAGGCCGGTGAACGCACACACGACGACCGTGTCCCAGAACGTACCCGTCGCGGATACGATGCCCTGCCGAACCGGATTCGACGTCCGCGCCGCCGCCGCGATCGGTGCGCTGCCGAGTCCCGATTCGTTGGAAAACAGCCCGCGCGCCACGCCGTAGCGCATCGCCGCCGCCACGCTGGCGCCCAGGAAACCGCCGACCGCCGCCTGCCCCTCGAACGCGGTGCGAAAGATCAGCGCCAGCGTGTCGGGAAGCCGGTCCATTCGGATAACGAGCACGATCACGCAGGCGACGACGTAAAGTCCCGCCATCGCCGGGACGAGCACGGTGCTCGTGCGGCTGATCGACTTGATTCCTCCGATGATCACCAGGCCCGTCAGCACCGCGAGCACCACCCCCATGACGACGGCAATCGTACCCGGCGACCACCCCGGCAACCCCGCCTGGGTCATGCTCACGATGACGTTCGATTGGACCATGTTCGCCATGCCCAGTCCGGCACAGATCGCAAAGACGCAGAACAACACGCTCAGCCATTTCTGTTTCAGGCCGCGCTCCAGCACGTACATCGGGCCGCCGACGTACTCGCCCGACTCGCGCTGGACGCGATAGCGGATCGAGAGCACGGCCTCGGCATATTTCGTGGCAATTCCGAACACGCCGGTCAGCCACATCCAAAACACCGCGCCCGGGCCGCCCGCCGCCACCGCACTCGCCACGCCGACGATGTTGCCCGCCCCGATCGTCGACGCCAGGGCCGTCGTGAGCGCACCGAATTGGGAGACCTCGCCGGCCGCACCCGGATCGGGCGACACCGAGAGCTTGATGCCCCGCCAGGTGAACCGCTGAATGAAACCGAGCCGCACGGTGAGAAACAGATGCGTTCCACACAGCAGCACGATCAAGGGTACGCCCCAGACGTAGCCGCTCAGCTTGGCCATGAAGTCTTCAAGTGCTGCCATGAGAGAAGAGAAGTTCGAGGGATTGGGATTTATCCGCGCAATCGGCGTTATCCGAGGTCCGAAACGATGGGGAAGCGCTTCGGGAGCACAACCTCGCATCCCACCTCGCAGTGTGATGCGTGCAGGCTAACGCACGGGACGAAGCACCACGCGGTGATCCGACACGCGTTCGAACGCGATGTCGCCGCTCGACGCCAGCAGCCGCACGAAAGCATCGACATTTTCCGCCCGGAAACTTCCGCCGATCGGCAGCGCACCCAGTTCGGGTCCGGCGAGTTCAATCTGCACGGCGTTGCGCCGGTTGAACTGCGCGATCACCTCGGCCAGCGGAGTATCCACAAAAACCAGACGCGGCCCCTGCCAGGCCAGCGCCTCACGGATCGCAGCGGGCGCGACCTTCTCGACCCGGGGCGCTTCCACCGCTGCGGCCACCAGCGCCGCGGTCCGAGCGGCGGGAATGAGCACCCGTTCGCTGGCGACCAGCAGCGTCGCCGGCGGTGATTCGGGGGGACCACCGCGGCCGCTGGCGCCGGCAGCCGGGTCGGGCGTCAGGCTGGCCGCACTGCCCACTTCGACTTTGCCGTGAGTGACGAGCACTTCGATATCCGCGGATCCGAGGCGCACGTTGAATGCTGTTCCCACGGCCCGCACCGCCACGCCGTTGGCCTCCACGATGAACGGCCGGCCGGGATTGCGCGTGACGGTGAAATGCGCCTCGCCGCGCGTCAGACGAACGCGCCGCTCGGTGCCGGTGTAGGCGACGTTGATTTCAGTGCCCGCATTGAGTTCGACCATCGACCCGTCGGCGAGCGAGACGCGCTCGAAGCCTTCGGGCGTCGTGGCGAAGGTGGCAACGTCCCGATCACCGTTCCGGCCCGCACCCGTGTGCCACCACCCTGCCGCCAGCACCAGCGCTGCCGCCAGCGAGAGCGTGCCCACCAAAGTCCGAACCGCCAGCATGCGCGGATGCCTGCGGACTCCGCCGAGCACGTCCCGGTCCGGATGCCGGGCCGCCGCCGGCCGGTACTCGTGCAGCTGCTGCAACGCGGTCCAGGCTGCTTCCAGACGGACGATCGCGGCTTCGTGCCGGGAGTCGGCGGCGCGCCACGATGCCAACTCAGCCGCCTGCGCGGGAGAAAGTCCGTCGTCGCGCTGGGACAACCACGCCGGCGCGGTTGCCTCGATGGGCTCGGCGTCGGACGGACGGCAGTGATGTTTCATCGCGGGAAAAAGTGGGATCGGGCCAGACTCAGGGAATTCCCCGCGCGCCGAGATAGTCGGCGCACCGCCGCATTCCTTTGGCGAGCTGAGCCTTGACCGTATGTTCGGAGATGCGGAGTTCGGCCGCGATCTCCTTGTGCGACATGGCGTACATCAGCCGCAACGTCAGCACCTGCCGGCATCGATCGGGAAGGTCCCTTACCGCCTCGGCCAGCAACGCCAGCTCCTGCTGTTTGTTGACCGCTTCCGCGGCGTCCGGCCGGTCCTCGGCCACGGTCAGGTCGCGCAGGTCAGCCACTCCGTCAATCTGCACCACCTTGCGGCGGCGGAAAAAATCGAGGGCCGCGTTCCGCGCGGTCGTAAAGAGAAAAGCCTTGGTGTAGCCCACGCGGCCCACTTCCCGGGCCCGGATCAACCGCGCATAGGACTCCTGCACCAGGTCGTCGACGTCAGGCAGCGAAGGGAACATGCTGCGCAGGTACGAACGGAGCGACCTCTCGTGCGGCTGCACTTCCTCCGCGAACCACCGCGACAGGTTCGACGCCGGCAAGGGGGTTGGCTCGGGAGGGGGCGACATTACAATCAAAGCACCGGCTTCACTCCAGCCGGGTCGGACAGAGTGTCGAGCCGCATTCGCTGGCCCGAAAGTTTTTGCCGATTCGCGTAGCCCAAACTTTCAAGTGTTCCGTCTTTGCCCCAACGTTTCGTCCTCGTCCACGTCCCACCTGCTATCCGGAGAGGTCAACCTGGACGGCGTCCCTTTCCCGGCGACGTCGCATTCGTTCAGCCCTCCCTCGGCCGCAGGAAAAACTTTCCGCCATGATAGCCCGACTGGTGTCCCGGTTCGTCTCACTCTGTGTTGGCATGACGCAACGCCTGTCTTCCTATCGCCCCTTTCTCGTCACCACGCTTTGCTGCGCGTGTTGCACGGCGACGGGAGCCGAAGAGGCGAAGAACCCAGCTCGCACCTTCGACGTGCCACGTGGCGACGCGGCCGTCACGCTCGGCCAGTTCGCCGCGCATTCCGGTGCGCAGATCGTTTACCGGGTCGACCAGGTGCGCGGGGAGAGAACCAATGCCGTGGTCGGGCGCTACGCCACCCGCGAGGCCCTGGATCGCATGCTGGCGGGGACCGGGCTCGTCGTCTTTCAGGACGCCGCGAGCGGCGCCCTGATTGTCAGTCGTCGCCGCCCATCCCCCTCTTCCCCCTCTGATCATCGACCGAACCCGCAAGCTGAAGATTCCTCCCCCACCATGAAGCGTAACCGTAATCCTCTCGGCATATTCGGCGCCTGGCTCGCCCTCGCGCTCGGTCCGGCGGCCGGCGCGCAGGCCGCCGACGCCACCGCCGCCGTCAACACCGGCACCCTTTCCGGCCGCGTGCAGAACAGCGCTACCGGCCAGTACCTCAACAATGCTCGCATCACGATCCGCGGCACCGACCTCGTCGCCTTCACCGACGAAACCGGCCGCTACTCGCTGGCCGGCGTCCCGACCGGCTCCGTCGTGGTCGAAGTGGTTTATACCGGCCTCGACCCGAAACAGTCGCCGGTGGACATCCGTCCCGCCCAACCCGCCACGCTGAACGTCGGGCTCACCAACGTCGCCCGCTACGGCGCCGACCCTGGCGTGGTCCGGCTCGACTCTTTTGTCGTCGCCACTTCTCGCGAAATGGAAGGCCAGGCGCTCGCGATCAACGAGCAGCGCTTCGCCGCCAACCTGAAGAACGTCGTTTCCTCCGACACCCATGGCGACGTGACCGCCGGCAACGTCGCCGAGCTCATGAAGTTCATCCCGGGCATCACCATCGTCGAAGGCGGCGATGGCAACGCGAACCAAGTCGCGGTGCGCGGCCTCGACGCCGCGTTGACTAACGTGAGCATGGACGGGGCGCAGGTCGCGCACGCCGCCAACGCCGGCAACACCCGCGCCTTCGACTTCAAGGGGGTCAACATCAACAGCATTGCCCGGGTCGAGATCACCAAGGTGCCGCTGCCCTCCTCGCCGGCCGACTCGATGGGCGGCTCGGTGAACATGATCAGCAAGAGCGCGTTCGAGCTGAATCGCGCCGAGTTCCGCTACCGCACCTACCTCTCGATGAACGGCGAGGACTTCACCCTGCAGCGCACGCCGTTCCCCTACGAGGAGCGGACGTTCAAGGCCATCCCGGGCATCGACGTCACCTACTCCAAGCCGGTAAACGAGAACCTCGGCTTCGTCATCAACGCCGCCAGCAACATCGCCTACAATGTCCAGGATCTGGATACGATGACCTGGAGCGGCACCGGAACCGGTACGGGCGCCACCCCGGAGCGGCCTTACCTGCAGTCCTACCAATTCATCGACGCGCCGAAGTACATTTCCCGCCAGGCGGCGTCGGGTAAGATCGACTGGCGCGTCACGCCGAATTCGGTGCTCACGTTCAATCTGCTCGCCAGCCGCTTCCGCGACGACAACGCCAACTACAACTGGACGTTCAGCGCGGGCACGGTCGGCACCTCGACCGTCGCGGGCGGCGCGCCGCTGACCTTCACGCCCGACAGCACCAACGGCGCCTTCGGGCGCGGCGTGGTCTCGATGGGCGGCGGCCATCACCACATCACCCAGACGCTGCTGTCCGAAAGCCTGCGCTACCGCCTCGAGGACGGC
>JBEIHL010000141.1:0-7054 GCA_040381375.1 Opitutaceae bacterium | reverse complement strand
GCTGTTCGGCTCCGGCGATGCCGGCGGTGTGATCACCAGCGCCTCCAAGCGCGCTTATATCAATCGGCGTCCCACCGCGACGATCTCCGCCATGGGCGACTCCGAAGGCTCCCGGCGCTACACGCTCGATGCGCAATGGGGCTTCAAATATTTCGGGCTGCGGGTGAATGGCGTGCGCGACGACACGAAGTACTTCCGCCCGGGCCTCAACCGCACCGCGGAGGGAATTCACCTTGCCGCCACCGTTCAGCCGTGGAAGCGGCTGCAGATCCGCGGCGAGTTTCGCGACTACTCCCGCGACACCGTGTTCGCCCAGGCCGTGACGGTGCGGGCGCCGCTCACCTGGCTGCTCCCGAATGGCGTGCGAGTGGACAACCAGAACTCCCGCTACCTGGTCGCGTTTCCGGAGTCCCGGCAGATCACCGGCGGGGCATTCGACCTCAACACCGTCGATTCCGCCATCGGGCCGTATCATCGCGACTTTTACTTCAACAAGATCAAGTCCGTCGTCGCCGAGGCCACGCTTGCCGAGGGCCTCGCGATCCAATTGCGCTATGGCCATGACGCGCGCGTCAACGACGCTCCCCGCGCCAGCTCCACCACGGTTTTCGCGCCGGGCGCCGCCGGCAACAACTACGTCGATCCCGTCTCCGGCCAGGTCGGTCAGCAGTGGGCGTTCAACACCTCCCTCGTCGCCACGCCGTTCTGGACCGGAGCCCGCGGCTATCGCGCCGCGCTCGCGTACCAGAAGGACCTCGGCAAATGGTTCGGCCGGCATCAGGCGAGCCTGTTTCGCCAGGACATGGAGTCTTGGGTCAACCAGATGACGATGCGGTTTTATGAGACGGATGCTTCGGGCAGCATCATCCAGAACCTCGCCAACATCACCAACGCCGAATCCGGTCGCATCGCGATGCCGGTCGCGTGGGCCCGGGCTTTTCCGGACGCGATCATCGGCGGGCAGGACTGGCGGGTGAACACCATCCGGCATCCCAACGGCCGCACCTACCGCTTCGCGCCGCAGGTTTATTCCGGCGCCGTGCCGGCGACGGCCACCAATCCCATGGGACTCTCCGGTGGCGTCAACGCCACGACCGGCAATCCCAGCAATACGTCCTACCTGATGGACGACACCGACGAGACGAGCTGGGGCGCGAGCCTCTTTTCCGAATGGTGGCGCGGGAAGATCGATACGATGGCCGGCCTCCGCCGGGAGGAGGCGACCGGGCTGCGCAAGGCGCTTGGCGTGAAACGCGGACCGATCTCCTACGACAGCGTGAATCTCGGCGCCGTGGTCGACACGCCGATCAAGGATCTCCGCGCCTCGTTCAACTACGCGTCGAACGGCAAGATCAACTTCGACACCACCCGCGACATCTACAACGAGCCGCTGCCGCCCGGCAAGGGCGTGAGCCGCGACATCGGGTTGAAGTTCGACCTCTTCGGTCGCCGGCTCTCCGGCAACGTGAATTACTACGTTTCCGAAGCGAAGAACTTCACCGCCTCGATTCCCAATCGCAACGACCTCGATCCGGACGGCATCAATGGCCGCAACGGCGGCAGCGCGTACACGTTCAGCAAGAAATCCGACGGCTACAACCTGACCCTCTCCGCCCGTCCGACGCGCAACTGGGAGGTCCGCCTTAGCTTCGCCACCGCCAACGGTTCCGAGCGCAGCGACGTCACGCTGCCGCAGTTCTACAACGATCAGTTCCACACCACGACGGTCAACGGCCAGACGGTCGTCGGCGTGAAGGCCAGCGCGTCCGCCACGGTGGTCCCGCTGCTGGTTCCCTCCGATCCCGCCGATCCGGCCTCCCCGCAGATTCCGCTGTCGCTCGCGATGCTGCGGGATCAGAGAGAAACGAATCCCTATCGCGCGCAACTCGACCTCGAGTCCGGTCAGATTCTCAACGCGCAATTCATCGGCCTGCAGACGCCCGGCGTCGGCACCGGCCTCACCGGCCTCCCCATCACCGACCACCAGCTCGGCTTCGTTTCCCCCTCCAATGGTTCGCTCATCGTCCGCCGCGCGGGCGAGAAGACCGTGGGGTATGCGCAGCGCGCCTACAGCATGGTCAACACCTACCGGTTCAACGACGGCCGGCTCCGCGGTCTCTCAGCCGGTCTGGTCACGAGCTACCAGCAGAACTACCGGGGCTATATGTACAACGATGCGGCCGATGCCAATAAGCGGAAAATGTACTTCTTCCCGAACCGGATGCTGAACGACATGTTCATTTCCTATAGCTTCCGGCCGATGCGCACGATTCGCGCCTCGGTGCAGCTCAATGTCTCCAATCTGCTCGACGCGAATCAGGTGCTCTATCTCGTGCGCAGCACCGACGGCACGCTCCGTTACGCGCAATGGTTCAACGCTCCGCGCAAGCTGATGGTGACGACCCGGCTGACGTACTGAGACCCAAGCCTGAATATTTCCTACCGCAACCTTCGACCGCGCCCGAAGCAATCGGTCGACAGGATGAACAGGATTTACAGGATGAATTCTGAGTCAGGCCGAGAGGTGTGAAGCATTCGCATCAATTGAATCCCCTATCCTGTCCATCCTGTCTAAAATTCAGGCTTCAATCGGGTGGTCGGACTCGTCGCAAATTGGCACGGTCCGTAAAGAGAGCATCACACTCGCAGGGGTGAAGTATTCAACCTGTTGGGCTGACCTCGTCGGGGCTAGGAGAAGCGGACAGTTCCGCCGGCGATGATTCCACCGTTCCCGGTTACTGAGCCGGCCGCTTTACGGCCGTCTGGTGCATCGTCCACTCCACGAGGCCGGGCCAGAAGCGGTGCAGTCGGAGCGTCAGGGCCAGCAGCAGGGGAAGATTCACCACGCTCCGCTCGCGCTCGACGCCGCGCACGATGGCGGCGGCGACTTCCTCGGGGCTGAGCCGGCGATAGATGCTCGCAATGCCCGGGAGTCGTTCCTCGCCGCCGGGATTGTGTGTAGCCGGGATTGTGGGCGAAGTACGGGGACGACACGGCGCCGGGAACCACGAGCGTCACCTTGATGCCCGAGGCGTGCAGCTCGCTGCGCAGAGCCTCGTGAAAGCCGCGCATGGCCCATCGCGCCACGGCGTAGGCGGTCGCACCATGACGCCTGGCCGAAATTTAATGTCACCGAATTAGTTGTGAGCTTCGATCCCGGTCCGTGTTTCCACGGAGCGGACTGAATCGGACCCGGTGCGCCACGGTCAGGGCGTTTTGCGGTGGCGGCCGGTCTCGGTGCGCCCCGCCTACAACGAAGACTCGCCGCTACGGCGCCACGAGCGTCTGCGGCAGCGCAAACGCCACGAGCATCCCGCCGAGCGGGCCACCCCAGCGGCTGCCGCCGGCGGCAATGACCACATACTGCCGGCCGTCGACTTGGTACGTACTCGGCGTGGCGATGCCCCCAAAGGGCAGCTTCGCCTGCCAGAGTACGTGACCGGTATCCTTGTCGAACGCGCGGATCATCTGGTCGGCCGTCGCGCCGATGAACAGCAGGCCTCCCGCCGTCACCACGGGACCGCCGTAGTTTTCCGTGCCGGTCTGCGGAATGCCCCGCGCGGTCAGTTCCGCGTACTCGCCGAGAGGCACCTTCCACTTGATCTCGCCGGTGTTGAGATCGACCGCGTTCAACGTGCCCCACGGCGGCTTGATCGCCGGGTAGCCCTGTTGGTCGATAAACTTGCGGAAACCGGCGAACGCATAACGCGGATACGTCTGTTCCGCGGCGGCTGCGGGCGCCTTCGCGGCGCGACCCGCGGCGGGTGGCACGCCCAGCATGAAGTCGATCACGGCCCGGCGCTGCGTTTCACGGAGACGGTCGAAGGGCGGCATCATGCCGGCGCCCTGCGCGAGCAGCCGCTCGATGTCGGCGCGCGTCCGGCGCAGGCCGACGTCGATCAGCGAGGGGAAACCGATCGACGGATTGCCTTTGCGATCCAGTCCGTGGCACGCCGCACAGAGCCCGCGATAGTCCTGCTCGCCCGGTGCGAGCGGCGAACCGTCCGGGTTCCGCGTTTCCACCATCTGCAGGAACCAGGGAACTTCGTTCACGTTGACGTAGTAGATCCCGTCCGGATCCGCCGCGCCGCCGCCCCATTCCATGCCGCCGTTGTAGCCGGGGAACATGATCGATTCGCGCAGACTCGGCGCCGGAAACGGACCGAAGTTCGGCGAGTTCCGGATGCGGGCCAGCGTCAGGGCCTGCGCCTCGGGCGAGATCGTGGAGACGTCGGCTTCGGTGTAGAACTGCCGCATCAACGGCGCCGGCTTGGTCGGAAACGGTTGCGTCGGCCAGGCGCGCTCGCCCACCAGATCCGATGGCGGTACCGGCCGTTCCTCGATCGGCCACAGCGGTTCGCCCGTCAAGCGGTCGAAGACGAAAAGCAGCCCGTGCTTGGTGCCCTGCGCCACGGCATCGATCTTCCGGCCGCCGTGAGTAACCGTCAGCAGCACCGGCGCGCAGGGCAGGTCCTTGTCGAGCAGGTCGTGGTGCACGATCTGGAAGTGCCAGAGCCGTTTGCCGGTCGCGGCGTCGAGCGCGATGATGCAGTTCGCAAACAGATTCTGCCCCTGTCGGTTCGCGCCAAGAAAGTCCGGCGCCGCGGTCTTGGTCGACGCGTACACGATGCCGCGCGCCTCATCGAGCGCCTGCCCCGACCAGTCGTTGGCCGAGATGCTGCTGCGATCGTAACCGGCCGGCCAGGTGTCGTAACCGAACTCGCCCGGGAGCGGCGCGGTGTGAAAGTGCCAGCGGATCTTGCCCGTGCGCGTATCCATGGCGCGGATGCCGCGCGGCGAACCGGCACTCACGCCGAAGATCAGCAGGTCCCGGTAGATGACACCCGGTGTGTTGTAGTTGACCGCGGTCGTACCGAGGTCGTCGAAGCCGGTGCCGAGATGCGCCGCGCCGTCCTCGCCAAAGCTGCGGATCGTCTCTCCGGTCGCCGGGTCGATGGCGTAGAGGTAACTGCCCTCCGCGCTGAACAGGCGCCGCTCGCCGCCTTGTTCGTTCTGCCAGTAAACCAGTCCACGGGACTGGCGCGCGGCTCCCACCTGGCCCGGCCTGCCTCCATCCCAGATCCAGAGTTCGCGTCCGCTGGTGGCATCCAGCGCGATCACCCGGCGGCTTGCCGGGGCAACGGTGTAGAGGACGCGGCCAAGGATCAGGTTGTTGGTCTGGTACGGGGCCTTCTCCCCGGTGTCGTAAGACCACGCCATTTCGAGCCGCGCCACGTTGCTGCGGTCGATCTGGGCGAGGGGTGAGTAGAGGTTGCGCGCCTTGTTGCCGAGGTACGTCGGCCAGTCGGCCTGACGGTGCGTCCCATGTGCGGCGTCTGCTGGGCGCGCCGGCGTCGCGATGATCTGCTGGGTCTTCAGCCAGGCGAGCGCGCCCGCTTTCCAGGCTTCCCAAACTTTCTCCTCCCGGAGCCCGTGTCCGCCGGTCGGCAGCTCGAGGTATTCCGCTGGGACGCCGCTGGCCCGCAGGCTTTCGAAGAACATCCGGCTGTTTTCGGCCGGGACGGATTTGTCGTCGGCCGCGTGCGCCAGGAAGGTCGGCGGAGTTCGGGGCGTGACCTGCAGTTCGTTGGAGTAGAGCGCCACCTGGGCGGGCGTCGGGTTGGCACCGAGCAGATGTTGTTTCGATACCGCGTGCGTCCTGCTCCCCATGCTGATCACCGGGTAAATCAGCACCATGAAGTCGGGCCGGCTGCTCTGACGGGCGATCGGGTCGGCGGCCGGCGGATCACCGGCGTCGAAGTGCGTGCCCGCGGTCGACGCGAGATGCCCGCCCGCGGAGAAGCCCATGATGCCCACACGGGCGGGATCGACTTTCCATTCGCGCGCGCGGGACCGGACGATCCGAAGCGCGCGCTGGGCATCCGCGAGCGGAACCTCGGGCCGCCCCCGCGGCATGCGGTATTCCGCCACGACGGCGAGCACGCCATGGCTGGCCAGCCATTGCGCGACGCGCGGGCCTTCGTGCGGGAGCACGAGCCGCATGTAGCCGCCGCCCACGCAGATCACAATCGCGGCACCCGTCGCGCGGTCGGGCGCGGGATGAAACACCGTCATCTGCGGGTAAACCACCTCGGGCGTGCCATCGCCGATCGGCATCGCTTCGCGCCACACGGCGCGCGGCGAAGCCTGACCCCGGAGCGTTTCGAATTGCCCGCCGCCCACGGGGGCGCGGTCCGGCCAGAGCGGCAGCGTTTCGACTTCGGCGGCGCCGGCGGCGACGGCGCCGGCGAGGCCGGCGATCAACAGTGCGGTTGAGATCCAGCGGCGAAGACAGGCGAACATCGTGAGGCAGGCAGTCTGCGACTTAGTACCGGCTCGACACGCCGAAAATCACGTCGGACGTACGGGCTGGCGGCGAGAGGCTGAGGGTAACGGTCCGAGGCGGGCAGACCGATATGAACGCTGCTGCCCGGCCCGACGCGTGCCCGCGAGTCGATACTTACCCCTGGGCCGGATCGTTTTGAGCGGCGAAACGTGACCCGCCTACCGCGAATTGGGTAGCAAAGGTGCGGGATCGTGCTGGCACCCGGCGGCACGATTTCGAACTTTGGCGCGTTCGATCCACGTATCGGCACGATGACCGCTCCGAATTCCAACCTTACGCCGTACATCCGCACCGTGCGCGGGCAAAGGGTGATTCTCGACCATGACCTTGCGGCGCTCTATGGCGTGCCGACCAAGCAGTTCAACCAGGCGTGCAAACGAAACCGGGATCGTTTTCCGGAGGAGTTCGCCTTTCAGCTTTCGCCGGCCGAGTATTCCTCCGCGAACTGGTCACAAACTGCTGCCAGTTCCGTTCAAGTTATTGGAATCAAGGACCTTGATGATGGTGGGAGCGCCTCAGGAGCGGGTTCACGCAAGCACCGCGGCGCGACCTACCGGCCGTGGGCCTTCACCGAACACGGAGCGCTCATGGCGGCCAATATCCTCCGTTCGCCGCGCGCCCGCGAAATGAGCGTCTTCATCATCCGGGCCTTCGTTCGGATGCGCGAGGAACTTGCCTCCAACGCTGCGATTCTGGCGCGGCTTGCTG
>JBEIHL010000140.1:0-7068 GCA_040381375.1 Opitutaceae bacterium | reverse complement strand
TTCTTCGCCGTCGCGGCGCACGCTGCCGCGGCATCTATCCCGCCACTCGCGCCTGCCTTCATCGAGGCGCATTGCGCCGGTTGCCATAACGACACCGACAAGGAGGCGGGCCTCGATCTCACGTCGCTCGCCTACACGCCGGACGATCGCGAGAATTTCCGACGCTGGGTGCGCATCCATGATCGCGTGGAGGCGGGGGAGATGCCGCCGAGCAAGAAACCGCGCCCCGCCGCCACCGAGCTCGCCGCATTCGTGGCGTCGTTGCGCACAACGCTGGCAGCCGACGAGCAGGCCGCCACGACGCGCGAGGGCCGCGCCACGCGCCGCCGCCTCAACGGCTACGAATACGAGAACACCCTCCGCGATCTTTTGTCGGCCCCCTGGCTGCAAGTGCGCGGGCAATTTCCCGAGGACGGCGAGGCGCACCGCTACAATAAGATTGGCGACGCCCTCGATGTCTCGCACGTCCACTTGGTGCGCTACATGGCCGCGGCGGACTATGCGATCCGGCAGGCGATGAGCGTGCAGTTGGAGCGTCCGCCCACGACCACCGTGCGCCACTACGCGCGGGACCAGCGCACCCTCACGAGCAAGTTCACCGGCAGCGTCTTCAACAGCTCGCCCGATCGGATGACGTTTCCCGTCATCGGGCTGAACACCGCGCAACCCGACGTGCGCTGGCGGCGCGAACCGCTGAGCGATCCGGCGCGCCGCGATGAGGAGGCGATCGGCTGGGTCTCGAGCAACTACGTCACCGGCTTCACCTATCGATGGGACGGCTTTCGGGCGCCGGTCGCCGGCCGCTACCGGATCAAGTTCAGCGGCTACACGCTCTGGGTGCCGCCGGGTGGAATCGCGATGAGTTTCAAGGGCGAGAACGACAAGGTCGGCACGCCGCGTCCACCCAACAAGAAT
The DNA here is from genome assembly GCA_040381375.1 of Opitutaceae bacterium. GTDB lineage: Bacteria > Verrucomicrobiota > Verrucomicrobiia > Opitutales > Opitutaceae > ER46. Next base: position 6,153 of record JBEIHL010000140.1, on the reverse strand, counting down.
GTCGGCGACTACGATCGTCCGGAGCCCGGCCGGCGCGACGAATCGATCACGGTCTACACGCGCAATGGCATCGCCAACCGCCGCGTGGGCGAGTTCGACCTCACGCCGCAGCCCACGCTCGCCGATCTCGGCGAGGTGTGGCTGGTCGCCAACGAGACGCTCGTGCCGGACGCCTCGCGCTTCTACCGCTCGCGGCCGAATAATTTCCGCAACCCGCTCATGACTCCCGAGGGCGCGCCGGCCGTGGCTTTTCGCTGGATGGAGGTCGAAGGCCCGCTCTACGACGAGGCGACCGGCGCCGGCTACCGGCTGCTCTTCGGCGATCTGCCTCTGCGGGAGGTCGCCGCGGGGTCGGCCGGCGGCGTCGCGCTGCCTGCGGTGGCGCGCGGCGATCCCCGCGACACGGGCCGCAATGCCGGCCAGCGCATCGTGCCGCTCGAGGAGACCCTGGTGGAGGTCGTTTCGCAGGATCCCCGCGCAGACGCGGAACGGCTGCTGCGCGGCTTCATTGCGCGCGCCTATCGTCGCCCGACGACCCGCGGCGAGGAGGATCGCTTTATCGCGCTGTTCGACGATCGCCGGAAGGCCGGCCTCAGCTTCACCGAGGCGATGGTCGCGTGCTACACGGCGGTGCTGGCGTCGCCGGCGTTCGTGTTCCTCGACGAGAGGCCCGGTCCGCTGGATGACCACGCGCTCGCTTCGCGCCTCGCACTCTTCCTGTGGAATTCCGAGCCCGACGCCGCGTTGCGCGCCCGCGCCGACCGCGGCGAGTTGCGCCGGCCCGAGGTGCTGCGCGCCGAGACCGAGCGGATGCTGGCCGACGCGCGCTCGCGCCGTTTCGTCGAGGCGTTCCTGGATTATTGGGTCGACCTGCGGAAGCTCGAGGAGACCACGCCCTCGACCACACTCTACAATGACTACTACCTCGACGATGCGCTGGCCGAGGCTGCGCTGGCCGAGACGCAGCTCTTCTTCACTGAGCTGCTGCGCCGCGATTTGCCGGCGCGCAATCTGATCCATTCGGACTTCACTTTCCTCAACGAGCGCCTTGCCGCGCATTACGGCGTGCCCGGCGTCGCGGGCGCGGCCATGCGTCGCGTCGTGTTGCCACCCGACAGTCCGCGCGGCGGAATCATGACGCAGGCCAGCGTGCTCAAGGTCACCGCCAACGGCACCACCACGTCGCCGGTACTGCGCGGCAAGTGGATCGTCGAGCGCATCCTCGGCCTCGAAATTCCGCCGCCGCCGCCCGTCGCCGCAGTCGAGCCCGATATCCGCGGCGCCGTCACCATCCGCCAGCAGCTTGACCAGCACCGCGCCGATGCGAGCTGCGCATCCTGTCATCGCAAGATGGATCCCCCGGGTTTCGCGCTAGAGAGCTTCGACATCCTGGGCGCCTGGCGCGACCGCTATCGCGGCGTCGCCGAGGACAAGCCCGCGGTGAAAGGCCTCGGGAAGAACGGCCAGCCGTTCGAGTATCACTTTGGCCTCCCCGTCGATGCCGCCGGCGAGCTGCCCGATGGCCGGTCTTTCGCCGACGTGCGCGAGTTCAAGCGCCTGCTGCTCGGCAGCGAGGCGCAGATCGCGCGCAACCTCGCGAAACAGCTCGCCACCTACGCCACCGGCGCCCCGGTGCGCTTCAGTGATCGCGCGGCCCTCGAAAGGATCGTGAGCGAAACCGCGGCCCAGAATCACGGCGTCCGCGCGACCGTCCACGCGATCGTGCAGAGCGAGTTGTTCCGGTCGAAATAAGCCGGGCGCGGGGTGACGCTGCCACGTCCGGCCCGCCGAAATAATCGCGCTTCCCGTCGCCCGCGGAAATGTCCACCATGGAGGAGATGAAACCCCGCACCTCGCTTTTCGCCCTGATGGTATTTCTCGCGACCGCCCTCGGCGGCTCCGCGGCCGAGCCGATGCTCAAGCCGCTTTTCAACGGCAAAGATTTCACCGGATTCAAGTCTGAAGGCGCCAGCGAATTCTGGCGGATCGAAAAGGGAGTGCTCGTGGGCGAGAATAACGCCGCCAAGACGGGCCACTACCTTTGGACGCAGAAAGAGTACACCGACTTCGTGCTCGAGTTCGATGTGCGCTGGAAGGGCTACACCGACACCGGCATCGAGATGCGGAAGCCGAAAATCCAGTTGCAGCTCGGGATCTCGGGCAGCCTCAAGGTCGACATGTCGGGCTCGTTCTACACCGGCGGCAAACCGGCTTATCCCGAGGCGGGTCAGGCGAAGACCGCAGCGAAGCTCATGAAGCCCGAGGGCGAGTGGAACACATTTCGCGTCCAGGCGAAGGGCAATACCTTCACCTGCTGGATCAATGGCGTGAAAGCCTCGGAGTACACCGATCCCAAGTTTTCCGGCGCGGCGCCGATCGGCCTGCAAATCCACGCGAAGGTGGCGATGAAGGCGGAGTATCGTAACGTGAAGCTGGCGGAGCTCTGAGCCGTAGAGTGCCGAGAGGTGGAGCCGCTTGTCCCCAAGCGGCTGATGTTCGGCCGATCCTATTCCGACCTTGGGAGCGCCGAGCTCCAGCTCGGCCCATGGCGGCGACGAGCCGAGCTGGAGCTCGGCGTTCCCAGGGCTTCGGACGAAGAGTCCTGCAGCATGGTGCGATTGGTATTAGCCGAGGTCAGGTCCCCAGCGGCGGCATCGGGCAGTCGAGCGCGGCGGCGACGGCGCGGAGCAACTCCGCTTCGGTGATCAGAAGTCGGCCATCGGCCGTCACCACTCGCGCGGCGGCAGTTAGGGTGCGCTGCTTGATGGGAAGACTCGCGGCGGCGAGCTTGTCGAGGGCAGTGTCGAGCGCGGCTAGACTCGCAGCGGACTCGGAGACGAAGCGCAGGCGTGATTCCAGGAGTTTCAACTCGGTGCCCCCGGCGGCGAAGGCCCGCTCGGCCCAGGCCGGATCCGACGTCGCGGCCCGCGCGAGGGCCGACAGGACGATGGAAATTTCGTCCGCCACCGCATGAAACGAATGGTACTGGACGACTGCCTTGGCCGGGGCGTGCCCGAGTTTGAGAGTGTGGGTCAGCAATTTCTGGAGGGCAAATTCGAAGGCGGAGACCTGGGCGTCGGCGTGGACCAGTTCGTCGAGCGTGTCGAGAAACGCCGCGAGTTCCGTGGCCGGGATTTGGCGCAGGGCGGGCAGGGCAATTTGCAGGAGCGGCAGTTTGTGCTCCGGGCGGAGCGCACGCAGGGAGGCGTCGAAGGTGTCGAGTTTTCGGGCCGCATCGGCCCCGGCGCGGGCGGCGACCAGTTCCCGCTGGCGAGTGCGAACGGCGGGATCGAGGTCGAGCAGCACGCCGAAAACCACGCTGCGGGCGCCGTCGGCGGTGCGAGCGGCCTCGCGCAACTCCGGCGGCGTGGCGTCGAGCAGCAGCCGCGCGTTGGCGATCTGGTCGGCGGTGAGCGATCCGATCGCCTGCACGGCGGCGGCCGCGGCAGCCGGGGCGATCGAGCCGATGACTGGCGGCGCCGACGGCGGGGGCGCGAAAGCGGAGCGCGGCGGTGGTGAAGCCAGCCCGGCCTCGACGAATGACTCGCGGGCGACGTCGACCACTTCCGGCGGTTCGAAATAGCGGCCGTCGAAGCCGGGCTCGAGCGCGCGGATGCGCTGTTCGAGCGGCGGGTGCGTCGACCAGAGACCGGTCAGGCCGGAACGGAAAGCCTGGGCGAAGAAGAAGTGGCCGATGGCGGCGCTCTTGCTCGACTCCATCCTGGAGCCGAGCGCGTAGCCACCGATCTTCTTCAGCGCGCCGGTCAGCCCGATCGGATTGCGCGTGAACTGGACGGCAGAGGCGTCGGCGAGAAATTCCCGTTGCCGTGACACGGCCGCCTGAATGATCCGGCCGAAGAAATAGCCGACGTAGCCGATGATCATCAGGGCGAGGCCGGCGGCGAGCGCGACGGGCACGACGCCGCCGTTGTTTTTTTCCCGGGGTCGCATTCGGGCGTGGCGCAGGCTGAAAAGAACGCCGCGGCCCGCCAAGCCGATGACTAGGATGCCGAACAGGGCCGCCGCGAGCCGCAGGTTGAGCCGCATGTCGCCGTTCAGAATGTGGCTGAACTCGTGGCCGACGACGCCCTGCAGTTCGTCGCGGTTGAGCTTCTCGAGCGTGCCGCGCGTGACCGCCACCACCGCGTCGCTCGTGGTGAGGCCGGCCGCAAACGCGTTGATGCCGCCCTCGTCGTCGAGGACATACACCGCCGGCACCGGCGTGCCGGAAGCGATCGCCATCTCCTCGACCACGTTCAACAGCCGCCGCTCGTTCAACTCCCGGGTGCCGGGGTCGATCCGCCGGCCGCCCAGGCTCTCGGCGACGACCGAGCCGCCGGCGGCGTATTGTCTCCACTTGTACAGCGACGCGAACCCGACGATGAGCACGGTGCCGGCGGCGACGTAGGCGAAGACGTGCGGCTGCCACAGCACGAGGGCCGAGCCGCGCGGATCGTAGTCTCCGTAGATTGCCCTTTGCGAAGCGCCGGCGGCGGTGAACTGCAGGAGGTAGATGGCGGCGAGGTAGGCCGCGGCGATCGTGCCCGCCACGGCGAGCGCAAAGAAGACGAGCAGGCGGGACGTGCGTTTTCGGGCGAGCGCCTGGGCAGCGAAGAAGTCCATCGGGCGGGGGCCGGAGAGCGAGGGCCGAGACGGATGCAGTGCGGCCGGGCGCGACCGCGCTCCCGGTGCGGAAGCGGCCTACTTCATCTGGCGGGCGAAGAGCGGGGTGCTGCCCTCGTGGCGACCGTCGAGCTCGAGGTCGATCGAGTGTTCGCCGAACGTCTCGATCTTCATGCCCGCGATGTTGGCGACCACTTGGATCGTGTTCGAATCGGAGCCGGGCGGAATGCTCACCTGGATCGGAATTTCCATCGCGGGCAGGACGAGCTTGCCGTCGTCGTCGCAGATCTGGATTCGCAGTCGCTTCTGCCCTTCCTCCTCGCGGTAGAAACGGATCTTCACCGCGAGGCAGCAGTGCGGGTGCACGGCTGGCATCTGGCGGGCGAAGATCGTGTCGAAAATTCCGACAACGCTCAGTTTGCCGCCGTAGTCGGCGGCGAAATCGGCAAGGGCGAGCAACTCGATTTTCATGCGAAAGGGACGGCGCGGCGCGAGGCGTTCAGACGAAGCTGACCTTCGGGGCGTTGCGCTCCGTCGGATCCTCGATCTTGAACAGCTCCGCGGTCGGGAACCCGAACATCCCGGCGAAAATCACGTTCGGGAACGTTTCGCGCGTGGTGTTGTAGGTCATCACGCTGTCGTTGAAGGCCTGGCGGGCGAACGCGATCTTGTTTTCCGTCGAAGTCATCTCCTCGGTGAGCTGCATCATGTTCTGGTTGGCCTTCAGATCGGGATACTGCTCGGAGACGACCATCAATCGCGACAGCGCGCCGGCGAGACCGGTCTCCGCGGTAACCAGGCCGCGAAGGGCGTTGGCATCGGCGGGATTGGCCGCAGCGGACTGCGACGCGGCGAGCGCGATGTTGCGGGCCTTGATCACTGCCTCGAGCGTTTCACGCTCGTGCTTGAGATAGCCCTTGGCCGTTTCGACCAGATTGGGAATCAGGTCGTAGCGGCGCTTGAGCTGAACATCGATCTGCGCGAACGCGTTCATGAACCGGTTGCGCAGGGCGACGAGGGAGTTGTAGATTCCCGTCACCCAGAGGCCGAGGACGAGCACGATCACGAACAGGACTCCGAATGCAATCAGGGCAGTGGACATGATGAGGATGGTTTGCGGGCTCGAGGCGAGACCGCGCTTACTCTGGGGTGAAGGGCGACGCGGGCGAGACGGAACTCTCTACAACGCGGTTGATTGTTTCCAGCAGTGAAGGCAAGGTGCCGGCCACGTGCGGTTTTTTCGGAAATTTTTCACGCATCTTCCGGCGAGCGGTCTCGCCTTGGCCGTGACGTTGACGGCGCCGGCCTCCGCCCAGGAGATCGCAGTCTCCCCCGCGCAGTTGAGCCGGAAGCCCGCGTCGCCCGCCCCGGTCCCGATCGGCGTGACCCTAGCCGCGGCGCAGCGCGCACAGGATCTCGGGCTGCCTTCGATTGCGGCGTCGCTGTATCAGGAACTCCGTGACGCACCGGGCGCGGACCGCACCGCGCTCGATCTGGCGCGGGCCACGGCCCTGCTCGACACCGCCGAAG
>JBEIHL010000139.1:0-7069 GCA_040381375.1 Opitutaceae bacterium | reverse complement strand
GGTCGCGTCTTTGGGAGAAAATCCTCAGCCCGTTCCCCAACTGCAATGCAGTCGAAAACCGGCCCGCATTTGCCGGCTAAAAATGCGTTCCCACTGCATCGTTCCGGCTTAGCGCCATTCGGGTCAGTGCGAAACATGCAACAAACTATCCGGGTTGGTGCGGCTGACGACCGTTGCACGTTTCGCCCTGACCCTTTCTGGTCGCCCACCGAAATATGAAGTCGCTCCTGTTTCGCAACGTCCGCTTCGTCGAACCCGGAAAATCCATCCGCCAAGGTGACGTGCTCGTGCACGACGGCCGCATTGCGGAGACCGGAGCCGTCGGTGGGACCGGGCAGTACGACACGATCATCAACGGATCAGGCCGGCTGCTCACGCCCGGGCTGATCGACATCCACACGCACGGCATCGTGCGCAGCCTGTACGAAAGCGGTCCCGCAGATCTCTGCGCTGCCGCCCGCGCCTTGGGCCGATTCGGGGTCACGACGGTACTGCCAACCATCGTCCCGAAAATCCAGGAAGGCTGGCTGGATCATCTCGCCAAACTTGTCGCGTCGCTGCCCGCCGTGCATGAGGTGAACATCCCGGGCCTGCATCTTGAAGGGCCCTTCATGGCCATCAGCGGCGCGGCCTGCCCAACCGTCCCTGGAGATCTTGAACTCCTGGAGCGAATTCTGTCGGTCTGCGACGGTCATCTGACGGCGATGTCCGTAAGCCCCGACACCCCCAATATCCTGCCGATCATCCGGCGCCTGCGGGAGAAAAAGGTCGCGGTCTTCCTTACCCACACGCGCGCCGATGCCGAGCAGACCGAGGCGGCGCTCGACGCGGGCGCCGTGCATGCCACTCATTTCTACAATGTGTTCTATCCGCCCGCCGAGAGCGACCCGGGCGTTCGCCCCGTCGGGGCCGTCGAAGCCATCCTCGCCGATCCACGGGCCAGCGTGGATTTCATCGCCGATGGCGTGCATGTCCACCCCACGGCCATCCGGGCCGCGATCGCGGCCAAAACCTGGGCCGGCGTCATCCTCATCACCGACTCAAACATCGGCGCCGGCCTGCCGGCCGGGGTGTACGACACCCCTTGGGGCTACCGGGTTAAGGTTGCGCCCGGCAAGGCCGCCCGTCACGAAACGAAGAACTTCCTCGCCGGCAGCGCCCTGACGATGGACCGCGGCATAGCGAACCTGCTCAACTGGCTCAAGCTGCCGCGAGAACAGGTCTGGGCCATGGGCACGCTCAATCCCGCACGTCTGCTCGGTCTGGACCGCAAAGGTCGCATTGAGCCGGGCGCCGACGCCGACCTCGTTCTCTGGGACGCCGACCTCACCGCCGCCCAAACCTGGGTCCACGGGATCTCGGTCTATGCGAAATAACGCCCTTCCCTTCACGTTCGCACCGGTGAGCTTCATCCCCTTCCGCGACCCCGAGACCATCGCCCGCGTACGTGCCATCAAGCGCGAGCAGAGCGGCCGGAACCGCCGTCAGTCATATCATCTGCCTGCCGCCTGACTAAGCCGGAACGATGCAGTTGGCCTTCTAATCACCGGTGAAAACGAAAGCACCGAAAGGTTGAGCGGCTTGTCCTCAAGCCGCTGCGGATGGCTCGGTGGTGCGTCAGCCGCCTGAGGACAGGCGGCTCCACCCCTACTGCATGGTTCCGGCTAAGCGACGGCGCCCTCCGCTCTTCCGCGGAAGCGACCAAGGGCAAGATGGCCGAGTCGTTCAAGACCGTCTCCGGTGGCGACATGGCACGTTTCGCGGCAAGCGATCCGAGGAGACTGGCGGCGCGCCCAGGATCGGCGCGATAAACGCGATCCGCCCCGCTGATGGCTGACGGTGAAACTGGAACCGAGCGCAGTGCGCTGGGTCCGTTGCTGCAACGTCGAGCGGCTCCAAGCCGACCACTCGAAAATCTCAACCTGGGAAAAATCATGAAGCCAAATTCACCCGCCGAAGAGGACATCGCCCAACGCGCTCGCGAACTTTGGCTCGACCGCGGCCAACCCACCGGGCAGGACACGCCGATCTGGCTCGAGGCGGAGCGGCAGCTCAAAACCAGGGTGGCGGCCACTAACACACCTTCGCCCACGGAAGGGCGGGGAAACAGCAACACGCAGTCCAGCCAGACACCGGCGGACCCCAAGCCTGCGGATCTGAAACCAGGTGCGTCGGCCCAGACCGAACGCCTCCGCGACGAGATGGCGTCGGAGAGCGAGGTCGAGTTTCAGATCACCCCCCGCGCAATCGGTGGACGAGGACATCCAGGCCGCGCTGCAGAAACAGGACGCGCGGGCGCCCCAGCAGCCCGCCAAAGCAGGCCCACCTGTCAAACCGCCGGAAACCGGCCAACCGGTGTGGCCGAAGCCGCACTCATCGTAACCTGCGGCGGCGCGCGATCCTCGCCGCGTCTACAGTTCCCCCGCCGCCACCGTCAACTGCCGCGCCTGCTCGCAACGCTTCGTCGATCGCTCCACGCCGAGAGCGTCGAGGCCGAGCGCGTTCGCCACCGCGAGCACCGTGCCCACGCCACAGAACGGATCCAATCCAAGCGACGCCCTGACCTGGTCGCGAGCGAACCGCACCGCGTGCGCCGCCGCCCGGATGCCCATCGCTCGCACCCACGGCTGCCGGCCCGGATCGGTCACCACGTCCGGAATCGGCAGCGCGTCCGGACAACGCAACGCCCGCGACACCGCGATCAGGTGCGTGAAGCCCGGCCGCCCGAGTGTCAGCAGGCCGGGCTGCCGCCGGCAGATGATCTTGTGAAACAGCACGCGGGCGCCCGCATCCTCGGCGGCGCGGACCACGAGCCCGCCCTTGTCGATCCAGGCGCCGTCGCGCTTGATGTCGGACTGGAAGAACACGGCCGCGCTTTCGTCCGGCACCGCGTTCACCACCAGCTGCACCGTATCGAGAAACCAATGACGCCACGCCGGCAGCGTCAGCCCGGTCTCCGACACGTCGGGCAGCGAGGTCACCGCGCACGCGCCGGCGATCCGCCCCCGCTCGCGCAGCCACGGAATCGCATCGGTACACACGACCTCACGCCGCGGCTCCGACGGCGTGGCGGGCCCGCCGCTCACACTTTCCATCCGCCGCGGGCCGAACCCTCGATGTAGCGATTGAGCGAGGCGTCGTTGGTCACGCGCCCGGTCTTGCCGTCCCACTCGAGCTTCCGCCCGGTGCGCATCGCCGCCACGCCGAGCAGCACCATTTCGGAAAGTGGGACGGAGTATTCGAAATTGGATCCCGGCATCGGGCCGACCTTCGCGATCGCATCGAGCCACTCCTTCATCGGTCCGCCCACCACGCGCGGCAGCGTCGGCGCCGGCCGGTTCTTTCGGAACTCCTCCCACGTCGACGCGCCCAGCAGACGCGGGCTGTCCGGCCGTCCGCCCGGCGCAAAGATCGTGTGCTTCGACCCGACCATGAGCATGCCTCGCTCGGGCAGGCCGGGTTTCTTGGCCTTCGGGTCCTCCTCCCAACCCTTCGGCAGCGGCGGCTTTTGGTCCGGTCCCTCGAACCAGGTCAGGGTCACCGGCGGACGCGGCCCGCGGGCCGGAAACCGATAAGTGATCTTCGAACTGCGGGGCGCGAACTCCGGATTCACCTCGCTGACCTTTCCTTCGACCGAAGTCGGCGCGCCGAGATTCAGCGCCCAGAACGGCGCGTCGAGCGTATGGCACGCCCAGTCGCCCAGCATGGCGTTGCCGAAACTCCAGAAGCCGCGCCAGCGCACCGGCGCGATGAGCGAATTGTACGGACGAGACTCCGCCGGGCCGAGCCACAGATCCCAGTCGAGCGTCGCCGGCGGCGTCTCTGCCGCCATGGGCAGAGAAGCGGGCCGCGTGAAATACCGATCGTTGAATTCCGGCGACCACGCGTGCACTTCGCGCACCTCGCCAATCACGCCGGCATCGACCCACTCCTTCATCAAGCGGATGCCCTCGGTCGCCCGGCCCTGATTGCCCATCTGCGAGACGACGCCCTTGCGTTTCGCCGCCTCCCGCAACGCCCGCGCCTGGCCCACGGTGTGTGTCAGCGGCTTCTCGACATAGACGTGCTTGCCGCGCTGCACCGCCATCATCGCGGCGGGATAGTGATGGTGGTCGGGCGTCGACACGGTCACCGCGTCGATCTTTTCGCTCATTTGCGCGAACATTTCCCGGTAGTCGCGGAAGAGCGGTACGCTGTTCACATCGGCGCACGTCAGCTCAGAGTTTTTTTTCAGCTCCGCCGCGCGCTTGTAGGTGGAATCTACGAGCACCCGGTCGACGTCGCACACCGCGACGATGTTCACGCGCGGGTCCTTCATCAGCTCGGAAACGGCGAAGAAGCCGCGGTTGCCGATGCCGATGCAGGCGGCGTTGATTTTCCCATTCGCGGAAGGCCCGCTCTGGCCGATGCTGAAGCGCGGCAGCGAAAACGCGGCGGCGGCCACGGCGGAGTTTTTCAGGAAAGAGCGGCGGGAGGCGGGGTGGCTCATGCGGAGGGAAAACTTAGACACCGATTCGCAGGCCGTCGAGCGGCCGATTGACGAATTCCTCCGCCCATGCGCCAGGGATGCAGGGACCTCGGTTGAGGCATCCGGGTTAGTTGCGGCCGGGGGCGGCCGCGCTCCCAGGGGGAAATCCGGAGTCGGAGTCCAGGAAACGCCGGCCGGTCACGGCGAACAAGGAGGCGAGCTCGCGTTCGGCAGCGGCGAGGTCGGCGCGATACTGGCCGACGCGGACCGCCTGCCGTTCACTCAGGCCGTCGAGGTGGTGGCGGGATTCCAGGTCGCCGGGCCGCGTGATGAGGTTTGCGTTCTTGCGCATGGCCTCTTCGAGCCCGGCCATTTCGGAGGTGAGGCGGGCGATCCGCAACTCATAGCCCAGCTGCACCACTTCACGCAGCACGCGGCCGTCCACCTTCGCGCGCACCGCGTCGTCGATCGATGTGGCAACCCGCGCTTCCGCGTCCGTCAAGCGCTGGATCTCTCGGTCTCCCGCAATCTTGAATCTGATTTCCAGCAGCGCGTCCGCCACCCGGCGCCGGGTTTCCATGCCCGAGCCGCTATCGACCCCCGACCGCCACAAGGCGAACGATGTCGGCGTGCCGGCCGACACTTTGCGATCGAGTGGGTCGCGCTGGCAAGCGGCGAGCGCGACCAACATCAATCCGCCCGCCAGCCCTCGGGTCACGAAAGCCCAGGCCAAGTGGAGGTGCGACATCATGGCGGCCAGTTGTAGGAGCGGCTTTACGCCGCGACCGACCTGCCCCCGACTTGCACGGTGGGGCATAACGACGCTCTCTTTCTCCACTGCCTCCTCTCCGCGTCAAACCTCCGCGTCCTCTGCGTCCTCCTGCAGTCGGCTTGAGCCCGGTCCAGTTCCTGACACAGGATCACGCAGAGTGCGCCGAGGCCTGACGCAGAGACAGCCCAACAACGGCGGCTGCAGGTCACGATAACTCCTAGTTCGCCTTCTTCTTTTTCCCGGAGCCCGGAGGATTGCCGATCCAGCGCGCCGGGATCTGCTCGGGCACCTGCAACTCCTTGCGCAGCCGGTTTAGCTCCTGTTCGAGCTGCACCTTGGTCGCGGTGTAGGCCGGGTCATTGTAGTAGCTCTTGAGCTCGAGCGGATCCTTCTCGCGATCGAACAGTTCCCAGTAGTCGTCCGCGGTCCCGAAATAGCGCACGAGTTTGTAGCGGTCGGTGACGACGCCGTAGTGCGGACGCACCCGGTGCGGCGTCGGCCATTCGAAGTATTGGTAATAGAAGGATGTCCGCCAGTCCGCCGGACGCTGCCCGCGGAACAGCGGCACCAGGCTGTGGCCCTGCATCTCGGCGGGGGCCTGTACTCCGGCGATCTCGAGGAAGGTTTCGGCAAAATCTACGTTCGAAACAATATCGCGGCTCACGCTGCCGGGCTTGGTGACGCCCGGCCAGCGGACGAGCAGCGGCGTGCGCAGCGATTCCTCGAAGATCCAGCGTTTGTCGAACCAACCGTGTTCGCCGAGGTAGAAGCCCTGGTCCGACGAGTAGATCACGACGGTGTTATCTGCCAGACCCTCCTGCTCGAGGTATTCAAGCACCCGGCCGACACTTTCATCCACGGCCTTCACCGTCGCGAGGTAGTCGTGCATGTACCGTTGATAACGCCAGCGCACGAGATCCTTGCCCTGCGGGTTGGCGGCACGGAACTTCGCGTTGCGCGGCTCGTAGTAGGCGTCCCAGACCTTCCGCTGCTCGGGCGTCATCGTCGGTGGCGCCACGAATTTCACGTCGCGGTCGGTCATCGTCTTCTCGATCGTCATGTCCTGATCGCGCGTCGCGATGCCGCGGCCGGAGTAGTCGTCGAAAAGCGTGGGCGGCTCAGGATAAACGCGGTCGTTGTCGAAGCCAAGATGCCGGAGCGCCGGCGCCCATTCCCGGTGGGGCGCCTTGTGCTGCGACATCAGCATGAAGGGCTTCGTCTTGTCGCGCGCTTTCAGCCAGTCGAGGGTTGCATCCGTGATGATGTCGGTCGTGTAACCCGGCACGGTGATGCTCGCGCCGTTTTTTATCATCGGCGGATTGTAGTAGACGCCCTGGCCGGGAAGAATCTGCCAGAAGTCGAAGCCTGTCGGATCCGAGCCAAGGTGCCACTTGCCGATGATCGCGGTCTGATATCCGGCTTTCTGCAGCAGCTTCGGGAAAGTGACCTGCGTGCCGTCGAAGGTGGAGTTGGTGTTGTTCGGAAAGCCGTTCAGGTGACTGTACTTTCCCGTCAGGATCGTCGCCCGCGCCGGCCCGCAGATCGAGTTCGGCACCACGCAGCGGTCAAAACGTACGCCGCGCTGCGCAATCCGGTCGATGTTCGGCGTCTGGAGCAGCTTCCGTTCGTCACCGTACGCGCTGATGGCCTGATACGCGTGGTCATCGGAGAAGATGAAGATGATGTTCGGCTGGCGCGGCGCGGCGGCGTACGCGGTCAGGGCGAATAGGAGGAAAAGCGGAATAAGTCTCATGATCGAAAGGCTGGATGCAGACGGCCAGACCCTGGGAGCGCCGGGCTCCAGCCCGGCAAGTCGGGTCAACGTGCCG
>JBEIHL010000138.1:0-7090 GCA_040381375.1 Opitutaceae bacterium | reverse complement strand
GTCCCCGCCGCCGCCGCCGGTGCCGAGGGCCCGCTGACGTTCCGGGAGGATCCGCTGGATCAGCGCGGCGCGCGTCGCCGCCACCGCGGCGCGCGTCTGCGCCTCCTCGGTCACGTCGAAATAGCGCCGGCCGTCGATCCAGGTTTGCTCGACCCGGGCGTATCCGGAAAGAGGCGACGCCGTCCAGATCACGAAGTCGGCGTCCTTGTCCGTTTCGAGCGAACCGACGCGTCCGTCGATGCGGAGCTGCTTCGCCGGGTTGAGGGTGACGAATTTCAGCGCCTCGGCAGGCGACAGGCCGCCGTATTTCACCGCCTTGGCTGCCTCGGTGTTCATGTGCCGGGCGAGCTCGCGGTCGTCGGAGTTGAACGAAACCACCACGCCGGCCGCGTGCATCAGCGCGCCCGCGTACGGGATCGCGTCGATCACCTCGTGTTTGTAGGCCCACCAATCGGAGAAGGCCGAGGCGCCGGCGCCGATGGCGGCGATCTCAGGGCCGACCTTGTAGCCTTCGAGGATGTGCTGGAACGTGGCGACGGGCAGCTTGAACTGCTCCGCGAGCCGGATGAAGGCGAGCACCTCATCCTGGCGGTACGAATGGATGTGGATCAGCCGCTCGCCGCGGAGGATTTCCAGCGTGGCCTCGAGCCGCAGGTCCCGGCGCGGCGGGAGCACGGCGCGGCCGGCGCGGAATTCCGCCCATTGCCGCTCGTAGTCGCGGGCGCGGGTGAAGGTATCGAGCATGATTTCCCGCACGCCCATCCGGCTGACCGGGTAGCGCGTCACGGGCGTGGTCGAGCTCTTGCGGGTGACGTTCTCGCCGAGGGCGAATTTCACCCCGGGCGGCGCGCCGGCAAACTTGATGCCCTCGGCGGTATCGCCCCAGCGCAGCTTGATCACCTGGTTCTGGCCGCCCATCGAATTGGCGGAGCCGTGGAGCACGTTCGCGCTCGTGAGGCCGCCGGCGAGCTGCCGGTAGAGCGCGATGTCGGTCGGATCGAGCGCGTCGCCCACGCGCACCTCGACCGTGACCGAGTGCGAGCCCTCGTTGACGCCGCGGGTCACGCCGGCGTGCGTGTGGCAGTCGATCAATCCCGGCGACACATGTTTGCCGGTCGCGTCGATAACCAACGCTCCGTCGGGGGCAGTCAGGCCGCGGCCGACCCGCACGATGCGACCCTTGCTCACGAGCAGGTCGGCCTGCTCGAGGATGCCGGCGGGACCGCTGGTCCAGATCGTGGCGTTGCGAACGATCACGTGGTCCGGCGCGACGGGCGGCGCGGTGCGGCCGTAAGCGCCGGCCGGATACACGTCGGCCCGGGCGATGGGCGCCGGCGGCTTCTTGGCGGCCGGCCGGTTCGCCTCGGTGGCGGGGGCGGTGCGTTCCGCGCGCCAGCGCAGGGCGGTGCCGTCGGGCAGCTCGCCGGTGCCTTGCAGGACGCCGGCTTCGGCTCGGGCGGAAAGCCGCACCGTGCCTTCGCCGAGTCCGAACCACTTGCCGGGCGCGAGCAGCGTGAAGGATTCACCGTCTGTCCGCACCGTGGCGTCGGTCGGGCCCGCCGTCGCCTTCACGCGCGAGGCGGAGCGGCCGGTGATCTTTATCTCGGCGGGGGCCGAAGCCGGCGCGCCGGTCCACACCATGCGCCAGGTGCCGCGGGCATCGAAGCGCCGCCAGGCGTCGAACTCGAACGGTTCGCCGTCGACAAACGTGAGTTGGATCTCGGCGTCGTCGGTCGTGAAAAGATCGCCGCTGGTGACGACGACGTTCGCGGCCTGGCCGGCGGCGAGCGTCCCGTGCGTGCGATTCACGCCGAGGAATCGCGCGGGCTCGGTCGTCAGCGCGGCGAGCGCCTGCGCCGCCGGGAGACCGTGCTGGACCGCCTTGCGTACGCGCGGCCAGAACTCCGTATCCGGTCTTCGGAGACCCGACGTGGTGAGCGCGATCGGCGTGCCGGCGGCGCGGAGGCGGGAGGGATTCGAAGGAGCGAGTTCCCAGTGCTCGAGCCGGTCGAGCGAGACGTCGAGCGCGTGGTCGGCATCCTCGACCGCCGGGGCTTCGGGAAACGTGAGCGGCACGATGACCGGCACGCCCCGGGGCACCGATCGCAGGGTGCGGTAGTCGTAGCCGCTGCCGCGCAGGACGAGATTGAGTTTGAACTCCGCGGCGACGCTGGCGGCGCGGCCGGTATCGAGTTCGTCGTCGAGGGCGAAGATGACGGGCTGCTCGCCGCGCAGGACCGGACCGAGAGCCGCGAGGGCGTCGTTGGTTTCCGGCCGCGCCACGCCGGGGCCGCGGTGCGCGGCGTAACGGGCCTGCGTGTCGGTGTACCACTGGGCATCGAGCAATGTCTGGCGCAGCAGCGCGGTGCTGCCCATGAGTGAGACGGGATAGCCCGAGCCGCTGCCGCCCTGTTCAAACGCCAGCGGCATCGCCACGGCATCTCGAACGACGGTGGAATTGAAGCTGCCGCGGCCCAGGCTCACGAGTGCGGTCTGGCCGCGAAAAATGCCGCGGGCCGGGGTGACGTGCGCCACGGCGAACCCCAGTTTGCGCAGCGCGTCGGCGCCGCGCGCATCCGGCACGAGGGCGCGGCTCACGAGGCGTTCCGGCGTGACGCGGGCGTTCCAGGCGCGGGCGCCGGCCGCCGGTTCGAGGGTCGCAGGGGCGGGGGGCGGAGTGGCGGGCGCCGGATCAACGACCTCCCCGGCGTCGCGGGTGGCGCTGGCGCTCTTCCAGGCGGCGGGCAGGAAGAGCGACGAGTCACTCTCGATGAATCCGGCGTAGAGGGTGCGGCCGCTCACGTCCCAGACGCGGGCGTCGGCCGGCGCGGCCAGCCCGGCGCCGACGGCCTCGATCACGCCGTCGCGCACCACGAGCGTGCCGTTCTCGATCACGAAGTCCGGGGCCGTGACGATGCGGGCGCCAACGAGTGCGTGCACGCGCGGGCTGGCGTCGCGGAGGCCTTCGAGCGGGGTGGTTGAAATCGGTGCGGCGGCAAACGCGCTGGCGACGAGGCCGGGGAGGAGAAGGAAGCGGACCAGGAGACCGTTAATCGCGGGCATGGCGGAGGAGAGGGGAGATACGGGACGTTACGCGCATAGTAGAATGAGCGTTGAAAGCGAGTCCGCCTCGTGGATGAATCCTGGGGGCGCGGTCTTACCCGGCCCCGGTACGAAATGCGGCCGGGGACGGCCGCGCTCCCAGGAGGAAGACTTCAACCCGCTCCCGATTGTACCATGAAACGACGACATTTTCTGACCCTGACCTCGGCTGCTGCAGCAACGGTCGCCCTGGCGCCCCGCGGTCTCGCGGCCGCGCGCGAGGGCGGTCTGCACATTGCGACCAACACGTATCCGTGGGGGACGTTCGCGCGGCGGGAAGGAAAGACGTTTGTCGCGAACACCGACGATGCGCTGGCGTTGGTGGCCTCCTCCGGCATCAAGGGCTACGAGCCGGCCCTGACGTCGGCGGCGGCGTTTGATGGCCTCGCGGGCCGGTTGAAACAGCACGGCCTCGAGATGCGGTCGCTCTACGTGAACAGCGTGCTGCACGACCCGGCGCAGGCGGAGAAAAGCATCGCCGACGTGCTGACCATCGCGCGGCGGGCGGGCGAGACGGGGACGAAGATCATCGTCACGAATCCCTCGCCGCTCCGCGGGGGCGGCACGGAGGCCAAGACCGACGCCCAATTGCGCGGACAGGCGCAGGCGCTCGACCGGCTTGGCGTGGAACTGCGGAAGCTCGGGATCGCGCTCGCGTATCACAATCACGACGTGGAACTGCGGCACGGGGCGCGCGAGTACCACCATATGCTGACTGCGACGGATCCGCAGAACGTGAAGTTTTGCCTCGATGCGCACTGGGTCTTCCGCGGCTGCGGCAACTCGCAGGTGGCGTTGTTCGATACGCTCGAGCACTACGGCGCGCGGATCGTGGAACTTCACCTGCGGCAGTCGCGAGGCGGGGTGTGGACGGAAGTGTTCACGGCGGACGGCGACATCGATTATGCGCGACTCTCGGGCTGGTTGGAACGCAAGCGCATGAAACCGCATCTCGTCCTCGAGCAGGCGGTCGAGAAGGACTCCGCCAAGACGCTCGACGGGGTTGCGGCTCACCGGCAGAGCCTCGCGCACGCGCGCCAGGTTTTTGCGGCGCTCGGGTGAAGCCCGCGTATGGAACGCACGTCCTCGCTTCTGCGCTCCCCCTTGCATCTGCGACGGCCAGTCTACAATCGTTGCGTCTGATCACCCGCGTATCACGTGACCTGCTTTTTTCGCCTCCTGGTCTTCTGTCTTCTGATTACATCGGACCTCTCGGCGTCCGCCCCCGGTTCTCCCCCGGTGTCGCTACGGGTGGGACTCGCGGGTTTGCGGCTGGGCGCCGACATTCCGGACGGAGTTGCCAAGCTCAAGCGGGTGCTGGCTGACGCGGGTCGCCAGCGTGTCGACATCGTATGCTTTTCGGAGACCTATCTTCCCGGGCTGCGGGGCGGAGCCGATCCCGTTCCGCCGACTGACCAGCGCGCACTGGAGCAGGCGTTGCGCGATGTGCAGGCCGCGTGTCGGGAGCACGGCGTCGCCGCGATTGTCGGCATGGAGTGGATGACACCGCGCGGGCTGCAGAACCGGGCCTTCGTGATCGATGCCCGGGGCGAGGTGCTTGGCCATCAGACCAAGGATCAAATTACGCCGGGCGGGGAGGAGAGAAACTATGTGCCCGAGGGTACGCGCCGGATGTTCGCGGTAAAGGGCGTGCCGGTTGGCGTCGTGATTTGCCACGAGGGCTGGCGGTTTCCCGAGACGGTGCGGTGGGCCGCCGTGCGGGGCGCAAAAATTGTGTTTCAGCCGCAAGTAACGGGATCCGACCAACCACGCCCGCCCCGGCGGGAGGCCGGGAAATCCGACGCCGAATCGGCGGCGGCGACGCGGACCTGGGGCAAGTCCTACTACGAAATGGCGATGATTCTGCGGGCAAAGGAGAACTCGATTTACTTTGCGAGTGTGAACCAGGCGATGCGTCAGCAGAATTCCGCCACGTCGCTGATCGATCCCGAAGGGAACCTCCTGCAGTGGTTGCCCTACGGCGAGGAAGGTCTGCTGGTCGCGGACCTCGAACTGAGCAAGGCAACCGGCTTCTACGCGTCACGCTACCGCCCGGAGTTCTACCCGAAAGACTGAACGACCCCTAGCAGGTCCAGCCTCGCCGGCGTGGTCCAAACAAAAAGCCCTCCCGGTCAGTGGGAGGGCTTTCAAATTGGGTGCAGGGGTTGGATTTGAACCAACGACCTTCAGGTTATGAGGGCAACTTCGACCTCCCGCACCCTCAAGCAGTTAACCCCACTTTTGGGGCATGTTTGGCGTAATGTTTGGCTACCGTGATTTCGGGGGGTGCTGTCCGTTGCCCGCAGTTGCACGAGGTCACAAAACCTCAACGCAACAAGGAGAACAACGTCATGGCATTGGAGCTACGTTATCCGCGCAGCAAGTGGTGGTATGGCCGCGTCGCAATCGGTGAACGCCGCATCCTGAAAAACCTCGCGGTGGAAGTCCGCGGCAATGTCCCGCCCACGCTGACCGAACTCGGCGACATGGCTTTCGAGCGCACACGCGCGAAAGCCCAAGCCGCCCTCGAAAAACTCCAGCTCGATCTGAAGAAACGCAGCAGCGCCGAGGAACTGGTGCAGACGATCCACGAGATCCGCACCGGGTCCCGGGTCTGCTCCATTCCCCTCGCGGAGGTCGGCGCCCGCTGGTGCGCGGTCCTGCGCCGCCGGCCGCTGAGCGCCAGCTATCAGAAACAGAAGGTCGCCTGCATCGAGCGGTTCATCCGCTTCGCGAAGAAAACATCCCCGTCGCTGTATGAGATGGCGCAAATCCACGCCCCGCTGGCTAACGCCTTCTGCCGGGCGGAGATGGCGCGGGGCGTCGCCGCCAAGACCTACAACCATACGCTGATTCACCTGCGCTCAGTGTTTCATGTGCTGCGCAAGGAAGCGGGCATCGCCGAGAATCCGTTCGCGGCCATCCCGCTCCAGGACGGTGAGACGGTTTTCCGAAAACCGTTTTCGGTCGAGGAACTCTCGTTGCTCGAAGAGAAGGCCAAGGCCGATCCCTTCATCTACCCGCTCCTCGTGACCGGTATGTGCACGGCCATGCGCCGGGGCGATTGCTGCACGCTGTTGCGCAGCTCGGTCGATCTCGAAGGCGGCTTCATCACCGTGAAAACCGCCAAGACCGGCGAGACGGTGCAGATCCCGATCTTCCCGCTCCTGCGGGGCGTGCTCGAAAAGGCGGTGGCGAAGCCCGCGCCTCGTCCGCCGTTCTATGTCTTCCCCGAACTGGAAGCGCATTATCGGGTCAATCCGGATCACCTCACCGACCGCGTGCGGCGCGTGATGAAGGCGGCGGGTTTCTTCAATCCGAAGGAAGACGAGGCGCAGCGGCCCACGCGCGGCGCGGTGCAGCAGCAACGGGAGCACGGCTTGCGCAAGGCCTCGCTCCGCGATTTCCATTCCTTCCGCGTCACGTGGGTGACCGTGGCGCTGACGGCCGGCGTGCCGCTGGAGATCGTGCAAAAGGTCACTGGGCATCGCACCACCGCGATTGTGCTCAAGCACTACTTCCAACCGGGCCGGGAGGAATTCCGGCGCACGCTCGCCGGCCGGCTGCCGGCGCTGCTGGGCGACCGCTCGGTGCAGCCGGCGGAGACCTTCAACCTCGGGGAACTCCGGGCCAAGTTGGTCGCGATGGAGAACACGACCTGGCGGCACATCCGGGATGATCTCCTCCGTCGCCTGCCGGCTGAAAGGAACGTCACTCCGCCCGCCCTGCCCAACTCCGCGTTCGCGGCCTGATGAGCGCGCCCATTTCTGCCCGAGCCGCTGCCGGAGCTGCTCCTCGGCGGCGCGACGCTTGGCCGCGTCCATCTTGCGCAGATTGTAGAGCTTCCACTGCGGTCCTGGCAGGCGTTCGACCCCCGGCAACCCGAGCAGCTCCCATT
Organism: Opitutaceae bacterium; assembly: GCA_040381375.1. Lineage (GTDB taxonomy): Bacteria > Verrucomicrobiota > Verrucomicrobiia > Opitutales > Opitutaceae > ER46. The sequence goes on along the minus strand of JBEIHL010000138.1, from coordinate 90 downwards.
TGGGCTCCAGCCGCTTCATCGAGAGCAGGAACTCCCGCTCGGAGGCGGTGAGGTCCGCGTTGATCCGTTCGATCAGCCGCTCGCGGGTGT
>JBEIHL010000137.1:0-7109 GCA_040381375.1 Opitutaceae bacterium | reverse complement strand
GGGGTCGACGCGATCACGCTGGGTGACCACGTCTGGGACCAACGCGGCTGGGAAAATGAAATCTCCGAGATCGATAAGGTCTGCCGGCCCGCGAATCTGCCGAAGGGTTGCCCGGGCTGGGACCACCTTATCATCGAGGCTCGCGGCTTCCGGCTTGCGATGTTCACGGTGCTGGGCCGGACCTACATGAACATGAAGGCGGACTGCCCGTTTATCACCGCCGACCGGATGATCGAGCAACTGCGGGCGCAGTCCGATGCCATCCTGGTGGAGATCCATGCCGAGGCGACTTCCGAGAAGCAGGCTTTGGGGTGGCACCTTGACGGACGGGTGACGGCGGTCCTCGGCACGCACACCCATGTGCCCACGGCCGACGCCGCCATCCTGCCGAAAGGGACCGCGTTCATGTGCGACGTCGGCATGACCGGACCGTATGCGAGTGTTCTGGGCCGCGAGGTGAAGCCCGTCGTGCAGCGGTTTCTCGACGGCATGCCGCGACGATTCGACGTGGCGGAGACCGACGTGCGGTTGTCGGGGGCGTTGATCGAGATCAACGCGTCGACCGCCAACGCGCAGAAGATCGAACTCGTCACCGTCCGGCGCTGAGCCGGATGGACCGTCGTTACGACCGGATCGAGCCGGCGTCTTCGTAAACGCCGAGGTGCCGGAAGCGCTCGTAGCGAGTCTCGAGCAGCTTCTCGGTGTCGAGCGCGCGCAGGTCGTTCAGGTGCTTTTGCAGGATGTAACGGAGCGCACTCGCGGCCTGGGCCGGATCGTTGTGCGCGCCGCCGGTCGGTTCGGGAATCACTTCGTCAACGACCCCGAGTTTTTCGAGATGGTCGGCGCTGACCTTGAGGGCCTCGGCGGCCTTGGGCGCGGCCGAGCCGTCTTTCCACAGAATCGCCGCGCAACCTTCGGGTGAGATGACCGAGTAGTAGCTATTTTCGAAAATCAGGACGCGGTCGGTCACGCCGATGCCGAGCGCTCCGCCGGAGCCGCCCTCGCCGACGACGACAGAGATGGATGGAGTGCGGAGCAGGGACATTTCCCGCAGATTGACGGCGATCGCTTCCGAAACATGGCGGGCTTCGGACTCGATGCCCGGAAACGCTCCCGGCGTGTCGATGAACGTGATCACCGGCAGGTGGAATTTTTCCGCGAGGCGCATCAGACGCAGCGCCTTCCGGTAACCTTCCGGCTGCGGCATGCCGAAATTGCGGAGGATTCTCTCCTTCGGATCGCGGCCCTTCTGCTGGGCGACGATCATCACTGCGTCGCCATTGAAAAAGGCGGTGCCGCCAATGATGGCACGATCGTCGTTGTACTGCCGATCTCCGTGCAGTTCCTGAAAACCCTCGCAGATGGCCGTCACGTAATCGAGGGCGTAGGGCCGCTTCGGGTGGCGGGCGATCTGCACCTTTTGCCACGGGCTCAAATTGGAGTAGATCTGGCGCTGCGTCGTCTCGATCTTGCGCTCGATGGCGTGAATTTCGCGGGCCACGTCCACATTCGTCTCGATGGAATGCTGGCGCAGTTCGTCGAGCTGACGGGTCAGCTCGCGCAGCGGTTTCTCAAACTCCAACACGTAGGCCGGGGTTTCCATAATAGATAGGGGCGGAGGCTACGGACGCGGTGCGAACGCTGTCAACGGGCGTGCGGCCCTACCGCGAGACCAGCCAGCCGGTCGTTACAGGCCGCCCTGATGCGCTTCCGGATTCTTGAGCTGGTCCTTCCAGCTCTGAATCTTGGCCTGGGCGCCGAAGTGCTCGGCGCGAGCCTTGTCGCCGTGCTCCATCCAGATCCGCGAGAGCGTGGTGTTGATGAACAGATCCCCGGGCTGCAGGGCATGGGCGCGTTCACCCGCGGCGAGCGCCGCATCGAGCCGGCGAAGGGAGAAGTTCACCTCGGCCAATGCATGCCAGGCCTCGAACGATTCCGGTGCGGCCGCCGTGGCGCGGGCGAGTTTTTGCAGTGCGGAGTCGCTCTCGCCCATCGCATAGTCGGCGGTGGCGTCCTCGATCAGGGTCTGGAGTTCATCGGCAGTCACAGGGGGTACAGTGTCTCGCCGGCGGCAAATGGAAAGCGTCGCGTACTCATAGTATCAACATCGCGTCGCCATAGCTTAAGAAACGGTATTCGCGGGCGATCGCTTCGGCATAGATTTCCTGCAGCCATGCGATGCCGGCGGTAGAGCCTGGAGCAAGGAAGGCCGCGACCAAGCACAGGAGGGTGGAGCGGGGCTGGTGAAAGTTCGTGATTAGCGCATCGATCCCGCGGAAGGCTCGCGGCGGGTGAATGAAGATCGCCGCCTCGCCGCGATAGTCGCCACCGTCGGGCATCGGCGCGGCGTGCGTGGAGAGAAAATCCTCCACGGTGCGCACGGTGGTCGTGCCGACCGCAATCCGTCGGCCCGGGAGCGGCGGAAAGAGCGCGCGCTGGGTAGCCGCGGGAATCTCGTAGAGCTCACGGTGAATCGCGTGGGCCTCGACCGTGTCGGTCGTGATGGGTTTGAAGGTGCCGAGTCCGACATGCAGGGTCAGGTCGGCGAAGGCGACCCCCTGTTGGGCCAGACTCGCGAGCAGCTCCGGCGTAAAATGCAACCCGGCGGTCGGCGCGGCGACGGCCACCTGTCGCTCCCTTTCGGCATACACGGTTTGGTAGCGCTCGAGATCGGCCGCGCGGTTGGCCCCCGTGCCCGCGTCGGCTTCGTCCCGCACGATATATGGAGGCAGCGGCACGGTGCCGATGCGATTGGCCACGGCCGTGATCGGTTCACCGCCGAGCACCGTGAAACGCACCGTAACAGCACCGTCGGGCTCGCGGGCGATCACTTCGCCGACGAATGCGTCGTCCGCCCCGGAAAACGTGGCGCCGGGTGCGAGACGGCGCCCGGGTTTGACGAGGCAGAGCCACGTGTGCACGCCTTGCACGGGGCGGAGAAGAAAACACTCCACGCGGCCACCGGTCGGGCGGCGGCCGAAGAGCCGCGCGGGCAGAACCGCGGCGTTGTTGCGCAGAAGCGTGTCACCCGGGAGCAGATAGCGCGGCAGATCGGCGAACGTACGGTGCTCCAGGGTGTGACGGGCCCGATCCACGACCAGCAGGCGCGACTGGTCCCGCCGGGCGACGGGGGCCTGCGCGATCAAGTGCGGCGGAAGGGCGTAGTCGAAAAGGTCGGCGGCAAGCGGGATCACAAAGGCAATCCTCTCGGCGTCGCGGGCGAGCGCTGGAGCCAACAATCGGATTTGAACCGATGACCCACGCTTTACGAAAGCGTTGCTCTACCAGCTGAGCTATGTTGGCACGCGCGAGAGGTGCGGAAAAAACCCGGCGGGGCCGCAATCGCAAGCTCCTTTTTCCCCGCGTTGGTACGGCGGAGAAAAACGCGCCCGGAATCAGGTCAGCCGCGCGTCCGCCGGAGCGAGCGCGCTGTCGATGGCCGCCTGCAGCTCGTCCCACTTGAACGGCTTCATCACGACCGCATTGGCCCCGAGGCCGCGGGCAATTTTCAGGCAGTCCGTGCCCTGAAGGTATTTGCCGCCACCGGAGATCGCGACGATGCGGGCCGCGGGTTGCCACTTGCGAAACGAGGCGATCAACTCGAAGCCGTCGCCCCCTGGCATCACGATATCCGTGATCACCAGATCGAAACGGCGCTCCTGCAGGAGTCCGGACGCCTCGGCCGCGCTGCCGACCGCCGCGGCGGTGTGACCTTGCCGCTGCAGCCAGTGCACCAGAAGGTTGCGAATACCTTCTTCGTCGTCGGCGACGAGAATCGAGAGAGCGTTGACGGCGGTGGTCATGAAATCGGAATCCTTCGTTGAATCGATCGTCACGTTGGGCGGGCCGGCCAAGAGCGACCAGCGGTAAACGCGTAGAAACCCCGCAAAATGTGGTGAAAATCTCGCGAGGCGGAAGGACGCCCGTTTTCAGTTCTCGGAAATTCGTTCGTCCGGTAACGAACCCTGCAGCTTGCGCCTCAGCTTCAGATCCTCGATTTCCCGTCGGAGTCGGACGCCAAACAGTTCCAGCCGCCGGCGAACATCCAGCGTCTCGAGCAGTTTCTGTTTCAACTGCGCGTCTTCGCAGAGACTGAACGCCGCGATGTCCACGAAGGCCTCGGGATCATCCACGGTCTTGAGGAAGGAAGTCATTTCCTTCGAGCCGTCGGCCGCGAGTTTCAGCTTCAAGCTCAACAGGCGGGCGAGTTCGCGGCGCAAAGCCTGGTTTTCTCCTTCGGTGGCCCCCGCCTCGCTTGCCAATGCGCGGATCTGGATCCGACGATACGGTTCATCCTGCAGAATGTGGGTGATCTCCACCCGGCAAAGACCCTGCAAGAGCAGATTCGACGTCCCGTTGGCATTCTTCTGACAGGCGCGAATAATGCCCACGGTCGCCACACGATGGGGTGGTTCGAAACGCCCGGGGTCGTTCATCGCCGCCGGATCCATTCCCGCGACAGCGAACAGCCGGTTCGTCGCCAGCACGTCCCGCAGCATGGCCCGGTAGCGCGGTTCGAAGATATGGAGCGGCATCAACGCCTGCGGAAAGAAGGCCGTGTTGGGCAGAGTCATGACCGGCACCGCATCGGGCAGCGTGATTTCCATTTCCATTGGCCGGGAAGGTACTCCAGAGTCGCTCGAATTCAACTGTGCCAGGCTCGGCGTCACACGCCCGAGAATTGGCGCACCCGTGTGCCAACCTGGCGTGCTTCCTTGAGGAAATTTGCGGGTGAGACGGCCACAATAAGTTTTTAATCCATGGCGAAGAGTAACTAAGGTGAAAATGACAGCCGAGGGCACATGCGTTGCTAACAGTGGAGCATGAGCCGCATTCTCGGTATCGATCTTGGAACCACGAATTCGTGTATGGCCATCATGGAGGGCGGGGAGCCTGTGGTCATTCCTAATGCGGAGGGCGCCCGCACCACTCCGTCTGTCGTCGCGTTCACGAAGTCGGGCGAGCGCCTGGTCGGCCAGGCCGCCAAGCGTCAGGCGGTAACCAATCCCCGCAACACGGTTTTCTCCGCCAAGCGTTTCATCGGGCGCAAGTTCACCGAGGTCAAAGAAGAGGCGAAGAACATGCCGTTCAAGACCGTTGAAGGAAAGAACGGCGACGCCTACATCGAAGTACAGGTGGGCGACAAGACGGAGCAGTTCGCGCCGCAGCAGATTGCCGCGTTCGTGCTCGGCAAGCTCAAGGCCGACGCCGAGGCCTACCTCGGAGACAAGATCACGCAGGCCGTGATCACGGTTCCGGCTTACTTCAACGACTCTCAGCGCCAAGCCACGAAGGACGCGGGCAAGATCGCCGGCCTCGAGGTCCTGCGCATCATCAATGAGCCGACCGCGGCCTCGCTCGCCTACGGTCTCGATAAGAAGAAGGACGAGAAGATTGCGGTGTTCGACTTGGGCGGCGGCACCTTCGACGTGTCTGTGCTCGAAATCGGCGACGGCGTCTTCGAGGTCAAGGCGACCAATGGCGACACCCATCTCGGTGGCGACAACTGGGACGATGCGCTGATCACGTGGCTCGTCGACACGTTCAAGAAGGAAAACGGCATCGATCTGCGCAAGGATCCGATGGCCCTGCAGCGGCTGAAAGAAGAGGCGGAAAAGGCGAAGATCGCCCTTTCGTCCACGCAGTCCGTTGACCTCAATCTCCCCTTTATCACGGCCGACGCATCGGGTCCGAAGCATCTCAACATCCAGCTCACGCGGGCGAAGATGGAACAGATCTGCGAAAGTCTTTTCGAGCGCTGCCTCCCGCCGTTTAAGTCCTGCCTCAAGGACGCCGACCTGACCTCGGCCCAGATTGACGAGCTCGTGCTCGTGGGCGGCATGACGCGCATGCCGAAGGTGGTCGATATCGCGAAGCAGCTCGGCGGCAAACCGCCGCACCAAGGCGTGAATCCCGACGAAGTTGTCGCGGTCGGTGCCGCGGTTCAAGGTGGAGTGCTCAAGGGCGAGGTGCGGGATGTTCTGCTGCTCGACGTGACGCCGCTGACACTCGGTATTGAGACGGCCGGCCAGGTCGCGACGCCGATGATTCCGCGCAACACCACGATTCCCGCCAAGAAGACGCAGACGTTTTCGACCTACAGCGACAACCAGCCGTCCGTCGAAATCGTCGTCCTCCAAGGCGAGCGGCCGATGTCGCGCGACAACAAGGTGCTCGGCACGTTCCGCCTCGACGGCCTGCCGCCGGCGCCGCGTGGCATGCCGCAGATCGAAGTGACTTTCGACATCGACGCCAACGGCATCCTGCACGTCTCGGCCAAAGATCTCGGCACCGGGAAGGATCAGAAAATCACCATCCAGGGCTCGTCCGGTCTCTCCAAGGAAGAGGTGGAGAAGATGACCAAGGAAGCGGAACTTCACGCGGCCGAGGACAAGAAGCGGAAGGAAGCGGTCGAAGCCAAGAACCAGCTCGATACTTCGATCTACCAACTTGAAAAGACCCTCAAGGATGCGGGCGACAAGATGCCCGCCGGCATCAAGTCCAAGGGCGAGGCGGCGATCGCCGACGCCAAGAAGGATCTCGAAAGCAACGACTCCGACCGCATGAAGGCGGCCTTGGAAAAGATCACCGCCGTTGGGGCGGAGATTTATCAGGAAGCTCAGAAGGCCGCGCAGGCTGCCGGCGCGGGCGCGCCCGATGCCGGTGCCGCCCAGTCTGACTCCGGTGCCGCCGACGGCGCCGCCAAGAAGGCCGAAAAAAAGGCCGATGTCGTCGACGCCGACTTCGAGGTCGTCGACGAAGACAAAAAGAAGTAAGCTCCCTGTTCCTCTTTGTGCGCCGGTCGCTCGTTTGCCGCAGGCGCGCTTTGCTCAGCACAAAAACAAAAATCCACCCTTCAACCCTAACCAAATCCAATATGGCTAAAGTTAATATCAAGCCGATCGGGGACCGCGTCCTCGTCGAGCACATCGAAGAAAAAGAGCAAGTCCGCGGTGGCATCATCATCCCGGATTCCGCCAAAGAAAAGCCGCAGGAGGCCAAGGTCATCGCCCTCGGCACCGGCAAGAAAGGCGAAGACGGCAAGGTCACTGCCTTCGAAGTGAAGGTCGGCGATCGCGTGCTGATCAGCAAGTACGGCGGCACCGAAG
>JBEIHL010000136.1:0-7120 GCA_040381375.1 Opitutaceae bacterium | reverse complement strand
GGGCGTCCGCGCTCCCAGAGCTTCACCCATAACGTTCCCGCAGCTCGTCGAACGCCGCCTTCACGATCGCTCCGTCGATCTCGTGAATCTCGAGCCGATCCCCCGGCGCGCGAATCATCGGGATCGAGAGGCGGCCGCCCAGGTGCTCGCGAAACTCCTCGAGGCCATCGAGCATGTCCTGACGTCCGCTGGCGGCGCGGATCTCCCGCACCGGTGCGAACAACTCGAAACCCAACCGCTGGATCACGCCGAGCACGCGTTCCGCGATTGGCTCGGGCAGCAGCCCGGTCCGGCGCGCGTAGATCAGATCCATGGCCATGCCGACGGCGACGGCCTCGCCGTGGCTGACGCGAAACTCCGACAACTGCTCCAGCTTGTGCGCCGCCCAGTGGCCGAAATCGAGCGGACGCGCCGAGCCGCGCTCGAACGGGTCGCCGGCCGTCGCAATGTGCTCGATGTGTTGCCGCGCGCTCTCGCGAATCACGGCTTCGAACGGCTCGCGTTCGAACTTCGCCAGCGCGTCGACCCGCGCGGCGATGAACTCGAAGAACGCCGCGTCGCGGATGAGCGCGACCTTCACCGCCTCGATCAGGCCGCACCGGCGCTCCCGCAGCGGCAGGCCGTGCAGGAAGAGAAGGTCGTTCACGATCGCGTGCGGCACGCCGAAGGATCCGAGCCAGTTTTTCTTGCCGAAGAAATTCACGCCATTCTTCACGCCGACGCCACCGTCGCCCTGACTCAGGCTCGTCGTCGGCAGCCGCACGAGCGGAATGACGCGGTGCGCCGTGGCCGCCGCAAATCCGACCATGTCGCGCACCGCGCCGCCGCCGACGGCGAGCACGTAGGACTGACGGCACAGGCCCGAGGCGGTGATCGCCGCCCACCCGCGCTCGAGCTGGCGGACATCGTTTTTCACCGGCTCGCCGCCGGGAACCGCGATCGGTTCCGCCGCCAGCCGCACGCGGTCGCCCTGGGCGGCGAACCACCGCGCGATCTTCGTCCCGATGCCGGGGAAGGCCGCCTCGAGCCCCGCATCCCAAAACACCAGCGCCCGCACGCTCTCACCCGGTTCGCGCGGTGTCAGCAGCTCCGCCAGCACCGGATTGCCCTCGGCGAACACATCGCGCGTGAAGACGAGCCGATGTTCGTGCCGGAGCGTGATGGGGAAGGAAACGAGGTCGCGGGTGTCGGACATGCGCGGGGTCAGGTGGAGGCGGCGAGACGTTGCGCCAAGCGTCCGAGAGGAACCGCCGCCGCGCAAGCCATTGCCGGAATCCACGCGCCCACCAGCAGCAGTGCAATCGCGTCGATTAACGGGATGAATGCGAGCAGGCGGCCGACCGATCGTCCGATGCGGGCCGCCGGCGCCCCGGGCTTGTATTCCCAGCGCGCAATCAGGCTAAGCGCGACGATGTAGACGAACAGTGCCGTCACCCAATAAAGGAAGGCCGGCGGAAAACCTCCGCCCGGAAACGACGCGATCGCACCCGCGAGCAACACGCGGCAGCCTGCCATCAGCACGACCGAACCGACCCAGCGTTTGTGAATCCAATCGTAGGCGAGGATCGTCGCCGCCAGCCCCAGCGCCCAGCCGACACCCGCCCCGAGCGCGACCAGGCCGCCGAGGCCGGCCACCATCTGGGCACCCGCGACCCAGGCCGCGCCGGCCCGCGTGACCGCGCCACGGGGAATCGCCCGGTCGGGCCGGTGCCGCGCATCGAAGCCGGCATCGGCCACGTCGTTGAACGTCGCGCCGCCGGCATAGACCAGACACGAAGCGGCGATCGCCAGCAGCAGCGGAACAATCGGAGGAAAACCCGCGGTGCCCGGAGCGGCCGCCACGGCAGCCGAGAGCACGAGCGCCGCGAGCACGTTGCTCGCCACCGAGGGAAAATTGCCGGCGCGGGCCAGGTCGAACCAGACGCGGATACCAGATGAAGTGGTCGACATGTTTTCTCTCTCCTGGGAGCGCGGACGCCCCCGTCCGCAGTCGTCCTAGTTGCGGGCGGGGACGCTCGCGCTCCCAGGGGGAATGCTCCCTCGCTCCGCGAGCCCGCGCGCGGCCAGCGCACCGAGCGTCCATTCGTATTCGCTCACGAGTTGATCCTCGATCGGCAGCCGCAGCGGCTGCGGCAGCACCTCCCAGGTGTAGGTTTCCATTTCGAGATGCGTGCACGCGCCGGGGTGCGCCTGCAGCCAGTCGAGCGCGCCGACCAGGTGATCGCGCGTGTCGCCGAACGGCGCGCCCGGCTCAGCATGCAGCGGCACGTGAAAATGCACCCGCCACTCGTCGTCCGGCCGTGAAGATTCCGCGTCGGCCAGCGCGTCGGGCAAATCGACGAAACGGCGCCGTACCTCGCGTCCGTTTCCCACCACCACCTGATGCAGGTAAACCGGCTCGACAAACGCCGCCAGCGCCTGGCGACCCGCTGCGTCCGGCTTCACCCGCAGCGCCGAGCTCAGATGGAGTTTGCTCAAACGCAGGCCCGCGGCCGCGAGCTGGTCGAGGCCGGTGCACGCCGACTCAAATTCAACGGCGAGGTGGCAGCAGTCGTAGTTCACGCCCACGAAACGCAGCAGCCGTTCCGCGTCGACGGCGCGTTCGCCGCTCCGCCAAGCGTTGAAAAAGTCGACCGTCTCATCGGTCGTCTCGAGCAGACAGCACGGCTCCGGTTCCAAGCCGAGGTGCAGGTCGTGGCCCGATTTTTCCGCGAGCGCGGCAATCGCGCGGCCGCAGGCGGTGAGGTTGGCGAAGATCGCCGCGCGGCGGCCGGGATCGGCGGCGATGAAGCCCTTGAACGAGGCCGGCACCGTGCTGACGCTGCCGCCGACGCCCGGCGGCACGAGTTGCACGAGCAGTTCGAACAGTTGCACCGTGTACGCCACGCGCTCGGGCGTGGACCAGTCGGGCGCGTAGACCTGCTCCTTCACCCGGGTGCCGTGGAAGCTGCCGTAGGGAAATCCGTTGATCGTGAAAACGTAGCAGTCGTGCCGCTCCAGCCAGCGCCGAAACGCGGCCAGCGCGTCGCCTTGCGCGAGCTCGGCGGCGGCCCGCTGGCTCAGGCGCAGACCGATGGCGTACGAGCGACCGGGGGCCACGCGACGGCGCACCGGCAACACATGGCGCTCGAGGGCGGCGAACGTTTCCGCCCAGGTTTCGCCGCGGTGGACATTCGTGCAGTAAGCGAGATGGATGCCGGCGTTGAGCTTCATCCCGCGGACGATTCTCCCACGCGGAACTTCGGACACTGGGAAAGGAAGCGATGCGGATTGCGGTAGAGCACAGCGTCGACGAAGTCGGCGCTATAGCCGCGGCGCCGCATTTCCAACGCCGTCTTCGGCACGGCGAGCGGATCACTCACGCCCCAGTCGCAGGCGGAATTCATCCAGATGCGTTCGCGGCCGCAGATCTCGAGCATGTCGACGGCGCGCGGCGGGGATGATTTGGAATCTGGATACAGCGTGATCCCGGCCCAGAAACCGCGGTCGAGCACGCGCTGGATGGTGTGCTCCTCGACGTGGTCGATGATGACCCGGCCGGGCTTCACGTCCCGGTGCGAGGACAGCAGGTCGAGGATGAGCTGGGTGCCCTTCAGCTTGTCCTCGAGGTGTGGCGTGTGGACGAGGATCAGTTGGTCGTGCTTCACCGCGAGTTCGATGTGCTGCTCCAGCACCGTCATCTCGTTTCGCGTATTCCGGTTCAGCCCGATCTCACCGATGCCCAGGACATTCGGCCGGGAGAGAAATTCCGGGATCATAGCCAGCACCTCGCGCGCAAGGCCCAGATCCTCAGCCTCCTTGGGGTTGAGGCAGAGCCAACTGAAGTGCGGCAACAGGAACTTCGCCGCGCGCGCGGGCTCGTATTCGGTGAGCTGCCGATAGTAATCGCGAAATCCGGCGGACGAACCGCGGTCAAAGCCCGCCCAGAACGCCGGTTCACACACGGCCACGCAGCCGGCCATGACCATCGCTTGATAGTCGTCGGTGGTCCGGCTGACCATGTGACCGTGAGGCTCGATGTACCGCATGGGAACGCTAACGTTTGGCCCGGGCCGGCCGGGGAGCGGGGGGCTGCCAGGCGCCGAGCGCGGCCTTGCCGGAGGAAACGACCTCGGGTTCGGTGGTGGGATCGCTGAGCTGCTCGAGAATCCGTCGCGCCCGCTCGGGGCGACCGTCCACCAACAACGCCGCCGCGTCGCGCAACGCCGCACACCGGAAATCGTCCGCCACCCGGTGTCGTTCCACCCGATCGAGAAACGCCGCGACCTCGATCAATTTTGCCCGCACCGCGATAAACCCGTGATCGACCACGGCGCGCGCCGCCACCGGAGAAACGGTCGGAGTTTTGGAACGGGACGTGGGCACGGGCGGACGAGGGAGCGAAAACTCAAATTGACGAACCGGCGTCAAAGCAAACAAACATCACTCGCAGTGAAAATCAACGTGGCAAACGAACTCCCGGCCATTCGGCACGTTCCCCAAACCGGCGACGCGCGGCCGGTGGGTGACAACCCAACCGCATGACGGAGGAACTGATCCTGGTCGACGAGCGCAACCGCGCCATCGGCCATGCGGAAAAATGGGCGGTCCACCAACAGGGCTTGCTGCACCGCGCGTTCTCCATCTTTCTCGTGGATGAGTCCGGGCGTCTCCTCTTGCAGCAACGCAGCCGCGACAAGTACCACTCGGGCGGCCTGTGGGCGAATTCCTGCTGCGGGCATCCCCGACCCGGGGAGCGGACAGCGGCGGCGGCCCGGCGGCGACTGCGCGAAGAGATCGGAGCCGAGTCGACGCTGCGCCACGGCTTTCGCGCCCGATACCGCACCGCGCTGCCGAATGGACTGACGGAAAACGAAATCGTCTATGTGTATTTCGGCTCCGGTCCGGTCGCGCTGCACCTGAACCCGGACGAAGTCGCGCACACCGACTGGGTCAGCCTGAATGAACTGCGCCGTGATGTGCGAGCCCGTCCGAGTCGATACGCGTACTGGTTGCGCTACTACCTCGAGAATCACTTCACCGCGATCCGCGACGCCCTGCGCGAATCAAGCGTGTAGAGCGTAGCGGGGGCCATCAGGTTGCGTGCGCTTCCGCTGTAGGAGCGGCTTAACGCCGCGACCTAACGTGAGACCGAACTCTCGGTCGCGGCGTGAAGCCGCTCCTACAGTCGCGACGTGGTTTCCGACGATGCCCGCCGCCCGCGCGAAAGGGTGCGTTTTTTTGTTAGCCAGTCGCGACCCCGCCCGTAGATTCCCGACTCGCCGCACCCCGGCGCAAAACCCGAGCCCTCGCCCCTTCCATGTCGCTCATCCTGTTTCTCGCCGCGTCCGGGATCATCCTGGCCCTCGCCTATCGTTGGTACGGCCGCATCCTCGCCCGCTACTTGCATCTCGATCCGGCCGTGAAGACGCCGGCGCATGCCCAGCGCGACGGGATCGACTACGAACCGGCGAGTCGGAACTGGCTGCTGCCCCAGCATTTTTCGGCCATTGCCGCGGCCGGGCCGATCGTCGGTCCGATCCTGGCCGCCACCTACTTCGGATGGTTGCCCGCCTGGCTCTGGATCATTTTCGGGGCGATTTTCATCGGCGGCGTACATGACCTCATGACCCTGGTCGCGTCGGTCCGGCACGAGGGAAAATCGATCGCCGAAGTGGTGCGCCGTTACATGAACCGCCGGTCCTACCTGCTGTTTCTTGCGTTCATCTGGATCTCGCTCGTGTACGTGATCATCGCGTTCGCGGACGTAACGGCGGGCACATTCGTGCAGAAGGCCTCGACAGTCGATGGCGACGCCCCCGGGCCGGCGGTCGCGACTTCCTCGATTCTCTACCTCGGCATCGCGATCGTGATGGGGCTCTGCATGCGCCGCTTCAAGCTGGGTGAAGGCAAGGCCCAGTTGATCTTCCTGCCGCTGGTGCTCGGCGCCATCGTGGCAGGACCTTATCTGCCCTTCGACCTGGGCGGCCTCACGGGAAGTGCCCGCCCGCAGGTGTTGTGGGATCACGTCCTGCTCGGCTACTGCTTCTTCGCGGCGCTGTCGCCGGTCTGGCTGTTGATGCAGCCGCGCGGCGCGCTGGGCGGCTACTTCCTCTACGTGATCGTGATCGTCGGCGTGGTCGGGGTGGTCGTGGGCGGACTGTCGGGCAACCTCACCATCGCGGCGCCGGCGATCTCGGAAGCGAAACTCTTCGAGTTCAACGGGGCGACCCCGCCGCTGCTGCCAGTGCTGTTCATCACCATCGCGTGCGGCGCGTGCTCGGGTTTCCACTCCATCGTCGCCAGCGGCACGACTTCGAAGCAGCTCGACCGCGAGACCGACGCCAAGCCCGTCGCCTACGGCGGCATGCTGCTCGAGTCGTTCCTGGCCTGTCTCAGCCTCGCCACGGTGATGATCCTCGCGAAGCCGTCCGGCCGGCCCGACCTCACCTATGCGGACGGCGTCGCGGTCTTCATGAACCAGGCGACCTTCGGCCTCGTCTCGATCGACATCGCCCGCCAGTTCGGGCTGCTGTGCTTCGCCACCTTCGTGTTCGACACGCTCGATGCGTGCACTCGCCTTGCGCGGTATGTGCTGATGGAGCTGACGGGGTGGAAAGGACGCGTCGGCATGGTAACCACCACCGCGCTCACCCTGGCGTTGCCGGCGATTGTCGTCACGCTGCCGCCGGCCATCGTCGCGGGTCAGCCGATCCCGCTGTGGCGCGCGTTTTGGAATCTCTTCGGCACCTCGAATCAATTGCTCGCGGCGCTCGCGCTGCTGGGGGTGACCGTGTGGCTGCACCAGCGCGGCAAGTCCGTCTGGATCACGCTCGGGCCGACGCTGTTCATGCTGTTCATGACGATGTGGAGCCTGTGGCTCGCGGTGCAGGTGCACCTCGGCCGCCTGCGTTCGAATGTCGCCGCCCTCGTCCACCACGTCGAATTCGTGGTCGTCATCCTGCTCTTCGCGATGGCGATCTGGCTCGTGATCGAGGCCATTCTGCTCGCCCGCAACCGCACGCCCCCGTCGGCGCCGCTGGTGCCGGAGCCGAGCGCGGCGTGATCCCGATCGCGCCACGGTCCAGGATCTCTTTCCAAGTCACCCTGGGAGCGCCGAGCTCCAGCTCGGCTCGCCGTC
>JBEIHL010000135.1:0-7139 GCA_040381375.1 Opitutaceae bacterium | reverse complement strand
TCCTCACCGACGCCTCGACGCTCGGCAAGGTCGACATGCTGAAGGGCTTCAAGGAAAACGTGATCATGGGTCACTTGATCCCGGCGGGCACGGGCCTGCCGACGTACAAGCAGCTCAAGATCACACTGCCTTTCGGTGCCGAGCTGCCGGTCGACGACGTGAAGCCGGCCGAAGCCGCGACGGCGAGCTGAGCCGATCCACGCTTCTAGCAATCTCCAAGGCCGCGGATTTATCCCGCGGCCTTTTTATTTTCCGGAATCCTACTACGGGGTCAGGCCAGCGCTGCGCGACAGTAGTCGACGCACTTGGCCACTTCCTTGATCGCGTCCGAGCCCGCGGGAATCTTGTACTCGAGCTCGATGTTCGCGGGGAACGTCCACTTCTCTTTCCTCATGAGCTGGAGGATCTCCTTGATCGGCGTCTGGCCCTGACCCCACGGCAGGTTGCCGCCGTCGGCGGTGCGATCCTTGAGGTGCAGATTCAGGATGCGGTCGTGGTATTTCTCCAGGACTGGGATCGGCGACTTGCCCTTCGTGCCGGCGACGTAGTGGCCGACGTCGAAGTTGAATGCGATGTACCGGCCGTAATCGAGCAAAGGGTCGGGCACGTCGACCTGCGGCAAGTTCGCCGTGTGATTATGGAAGCCGACCCGGATCCGGTGCTTCTCGGCAAACGGCGCGAGCCGTTTCACCATCGCTTCCGAACGCTCGACGGTGATGCCCTCGCAACCGAGCGCCTTCGCCACCTGGAAGTTGAACTCGACCTCTTCGTCCGACGGGCCGAACGCGATCTTGTGGATGTGAATGTTCACGCCCGCGTCGTTGTAGAGCTTCCGCAGTTCGCGGCATTTCGCGAGTTGGGTCTCGCGTTGCGCCTCCGTGTAATGGATCGCCGGGGCCGCCTTCTTCGCCTTGCCGCCACCGGGGGCGACGGCGAAACCCGCGAACGCTTGGATCGGCGCGCCCATGAGTTCCACTTCGCTCAGCCCGTCGGTGATCAGCGCCTGCAACAACTCCTCCGCGCTCGTGAGCGCGCTGCGGTAACTGTAGCTGATCGCGCCCACCCGCACCCCGTTGATCACCGAATTCGGTTTCTGGACCGGGACGGATGCGGCGCCGAGCACACGGGGAAACATCGTGGCGGCGGCCAGCGCAGCCGCATGCCCGAGAAATGCGCGACGGGTGGTGGAAATGTCCAAGCGACGGGAGGCGTTCATGGGTGATGGTCAGCGCGCGGGGTACATCTGGATCCGCCGGAAAAAGACTTCGGCGCCCTCGGACTGAAACAGCAGCTTTCCCGCCGTGAAGGTGCAGCGCGTCGCCCGGTTTATGGTTTCGCCGTTGAGAATGAACGTCACCGTATCCGCTTTGCAGATAATCTCGGCCTTGTTCCACTGGCCAACCGGGCGCTCCACATCCCGGGCGCCGCGGTAACCCAACTCTCCGCTCCAGTCGGGGTCCTTGTAGGAACAGCAGAGGCGCCCGCGCGCGTTCTCGTCGAATCGCACTTCGGCGCCGTTCGGGTCCCAATTCATCTGGCCGTTGCGCAGGACACGAACGGTGCCGGTCAGGTTGGGCGCGGGGAGAGGCGATCCGTCCTTCGCGAAACCCCGGACGCGAATAAAGTCACCGGTGGCACCCTCAATCAGTTGATACTCGACGGAGTTCATCCAGGGACCGTTGAAGTCGGCCCGGGAGTTCCCGTCCGGTCCGCGCGCGTGGACCAGAATGCCGCTGTCCAGCGCCTTGTCCTTGCGCTCGCCCCAGGTGAGATCGCCCCACCGATACTCCACCACGAGGTGATAGTTGGTGTAGGATTCTTTCGTGACGAATCCGCCCCAGTTCTCGCCGCTGACGCGGATGGCGGGCGCACCGTCGACGCGTTCCACGACCGAGAAGACGCGGTTGGGATCGGAGTACTTGTGATCGACCAGCCAGGTGTAGAAATTCGTCAGATCCTTGCCGTTGAAGAGTGTGATCGGTTTGTCCGGCGCAATCGCGGCCGACGGATCGGACGCTGCGTTCGCCGCAACTGATGTGGATCGAAAAAAAGCCAGGGCCGCGAAAACAGCCAGGGCGAGAACGGGCGAAGGCGGTGGGCGGAACCAGGTGCTCATTGTACGAATGCGGATGGGGGCGCGGGGTGGGCGGAACAACGGGAGAGCCGAGACAACCGATCGACGACCGGCTGATCGGAACGACCAACCAAGCGGTTTCACCGGGGCGGCACGCGCAGGTCAATCTTCATATGGCGACCCGATCCAATGGTTGAGATCAGAAAGCACAGTTCTCGCCAGCACCGACTCGTTCGCCTGGAGAGGCCGCCTTCCGTCTGATGGGATCGGCCCGATGGAGACTGGCGTATCCCGGATCTGAGGGCGGTGGTGACAGGACAACCCGGCCAACTCCCGCGCGAGCAGGACGCAGCGATTCATTTCGGAGCTGACGGAGGCTTGGTTTTCGCTGGCGTGACGAACGAAGGCGGACCCGAATGGCGCCCGCACCCCGATGAACCGCCGCTCCTTCCTCGCTTCCATCGCAGGCGCCGCCTTGCCGATCTCCGGATCAGCCGCGTCTGGGCCCGACCGCGCGGCCGCCCGTCTCGCTTGCACCTCCGTGTCGTTTCGCCACCGCTTCGCCGCCACGCGAACCAAGGGCCAGACCGCGCGCGAGCCCGATCTTTCCCTGCTCGATCTCCCTGCGCTCTTCTCCGAACGCCTCGGGCTCCGCCAGGTCGAGGTCTGGAGCCGCCACTTCCCTGAACCCACACTCGCGTTCGCCGGGAATCTCCGCCGCGCGGCCGAGCGGGTCGGCTCCCGGATCATCAACCTCCAGCAGGATGAGCCGCCCTTCGAACTCTCGCATCCGGATGCGACCCGCCGAGCTGCCAGCGTTGCCTCGATCAGGCACTGGATGGACCTCGCCGCGGCGTGCGGTGCGCCTTCGCTCCGGGCCAACGTCGGCGGCCGCCCGACTGATCCCTTCGATCTGTCGGCCACGGCCGACGCCTTTCGCCGCCTGGCGGATCACGGCGCCAAGATCGGTGTGAAAATTCTCGTCGAGAATCATGGCGGCCACAGCTTGAAGGCCGAAAACGTCGCCGCTCTTGTCGCCGCCGTAGACAGCCCGTGGTGCCTCTCGCTGCCCGACTTCGGCAACCTGCCCCCCGGCACCTCTCTCCCCGACCGCGTCGCGTTCCTGCAACGAATCCTGCCGTTCGCCGCGCTCATTTCGGCCAAGGGAATGGAATTCGACGCGGAGTACCGTCACACTTCCTACGATGTCGGGGCCTGTGTACGTGCGTCCGAAGCCGCTGGTTTCACCGGCATCTACTCGATCGAGCTTTGGGCCCCGAACTACACACCGCCCGACCCGTTCCGTGCCGTCCTTGCCATGAGGGACGAAATCTCGCGGCACCTGCGGGGCTGAGCCCGTCAGGCTCCGTCTCACTTCGGCTCGGCGCTGGCTGGTTGAGACTGGAAATGAATCTCCTGCCGGACCTGCGCACGGATGCGTTGCCCCTGATTCAGTTTGCGGGGCCTGGACTGGTGGCTCCAGCCAGACCCATCGGACGTTGCGCTCAGTGGCCCGCCGGCACCTTGCGCGGATCCGTCGCCGCAATAATCGCGCTCACGGATTTCTGATTGAATCCCTTGAAGCCACCCTTGCGTTGCAGGTTTTCCAGGTGACTCCCGATTGCACCGTCGCGGAGAAAGCCCTCAGCCTGCAGCGGGGTGATCAGCCCGGAATCCTGCAGCCGCGCCACCCGCGCGGGACGCACGCGCCAGCGTTCACCTTCCGTGAACGCCTGACGCAGGAAATCGAAATCCGAGAAGGGATTCATCGTCTTGATGCCTGCGTCGGCGAGCTGTTCGCGTAGCCGGGCGAAGTCGAAGCGTGCTTCGAGGTGGTGCATCCCCGCTTGCAGGAAACTGTCGCCATGCAATCCACACCAGAGCCCCACGGTGCCCAGGCGCGGCGCCGCGGGGAGCCGTTGGAAGGCGAAATCGATCTGCGTCTCCTCCGGCATGAGGTCGACGTCGGCGAACACCACGATTCCGCTCACCGATTGCTCCGAGATCTGAGCGCCCCAGCCAGCTTCGGCCCCGGCGTAAAAGCGCTCGCGCTTGTGGAAACCGAGCCGCTGAAGAAAAGCCATCAGGTCGGAGAAGTGTGCGCGGGAGCAACGGAACGTATGGTGATCGTGGTTGCCCCAGCCGAGCCCGAGTCGATCCTGCCGTCGTTTCTGCACCTGCGCGGCGCGGTTGCGTGACTCCCAAATTCGCCGCTCTTCGGCGAAGAAGAGATCACAGGCGGTGTCGCGGTCGACGGCCGCGAGTACGGCCTCAAGTCGCGTGAACGCGTGCCGCACGCCGTCGGCATCATCGGCGAAATCGCGACGCCGGGTGCGCCAGAGTTCGCCCGTGCGCAGGACCCCTCGGACCCGTTCCGCGGATGGCTCCTGCACGTTGAACCCGCGATACCCCAGTCGTTCGACCGCCTGCAGCGTCACCCCGCTCTCTTTCGCAATCACGGCGTGCCGCAATGGGGCGCCGATCCCCCCTTCGATCTCCGCTCCCAAGTCGTGCGCGGCGATGAAATCCGCCAGCACTTCGGGGCGGATCGCCAACTGGGAGGGGACGTTGCCGCGTTCAGCATTCGGGGAAATGACGACGCGCGGCATCATGGCCTGCGGGTGGTGGAACACGGTGATGCCCGCGGGTGCCTCCACGGTCTCCTCCACCAGTCCGGCCGCCCGCAGCGCCGGCACCTGGTCGGCCCCAGTGAGAGATGGTCGACCCATTCGAAAAACAAAGTGCCCGTCTCGTCGCGCATCCTTTCGGCCAGCCGGCGGGCGAACGCGTGGCGCGACAGAAAAGCATCGACGTATCCTGCGAGCAGATACTCCGCGTCGTAGCAGAGCGGCCAGTCGTAGACGCCGGCGGAGGGGCCGGCAGCGGATTGGTTAGAGGCGAGGGCGGTCATGGCAGCGGGGAAGACTGATACCGTGGTTAACCCGCGGCTGGGCGTCGAAATGAAAACCCGAAACCCCGATATCGGGTGACTGCGAACGCCGCGGAGGTTCGCCGGGGTGGCGCTCAGGCGCGGCGGGCCGGGACGAGTTGTTTGACCAAGGCGTGGATCATGCGCGGCAGATCGTAAGGGAAGCGCGCGGTGATCAGGTTGCCGTCGACCACGCAGGGCTCGTCGAGTACGGTGGCGCCGGCATTGGCCAGGTCGGGGTGAATGTTCCAGACGGCCGTGGCCTTTCGGCCTTTGAGGATACCGGCACTCACCATGACCCACTGGCCGTGGCAGATTGCGCAGGTGGGTTTGCCGGCTTCAAGCATGCCGCGCACAAACGCCTGGGCCCGTGGATCGGCGCGCAGGGCATCCGGGTTCCAGCAGCCGCCCGGAAAGATGCAGGCATCGTAATCGGTCACGGCGACCTGATCGAGGTGGCGGTCGATCTTGAGCCACCCGGCATTTTCCATGAGCCGGATCGCGAGGACATGCGTGGCACAGTGCGACGGAAAACGCAGGCCCAGGGTGGGGTGAAACTCGCCGATCCGCGGGGAAACAATGTGGACCGTCGCGCCGTGCGCAGTGAGCCAGCGGATCGAACCGGTGATTTCGACCTCCTCGACCCCGTTGGTGCAGCAAATCGCGATGCGGCTGCCTTTGAGGAGATCGGGGTTGGAGGGTGGGTCGAAGAGGAAGTGGTGCAGTTCCCGATTCAGTTCGCCGTCGGCTGAGGCCAAGAGCTCCGTCGAAATCGACGGCACGAGGGGTGGCGTCATCAGGGAGTGGGCCTGAAGCAGCGTGGCAGTGCGGGCTGAGGTGGAGTCAGAGGGTGGGCTCATGCGAACGCGGTTTCGAGTTAGCCCCAAAGCAGTGGGCTGGCAAGGATGGGCCTAGGGCAAAGGCATGGGGACAGGTCACGCGAGTCGGTGCACGGTGAACTCTTGCGCTCCTTCTCGTTCTCGCTGGCCGGAGGGCGGGATTGATTGAGTTCCGGCTTGAGAATTCTGCGGGCAAGTCAACGGTCTTTTTTCTCCTCGTCAGAACCACGCGTTGTCGGCCCCGGCCGGCGAGCGCTTTTCCTTCCGCGAATTCGCCTGGAGATCCTGAATTCGCGATTCCTGCCACATTCCGCCAAAAAGTTCTTGCCGACCTTTGGGCGCGATGTAGCGTCGTCCCCTTTTCGCCACTTTCCACTCGTAAGATTTCCTTCTCCGTATGCCGACCATCAACCAACTCGTGCGCAAGGGCCGCCGCAAGGTGACCGCCAAGTCGAAATCCCCGGCACTGGATGGGAATCCCTTCCGCCGCGGAGTGTGTGTTCAGGTCATGACTCGCACGCCTAAGAAGCCGAACTCCGCCATTCGTAAGGTCGCGAAGGTTCGCCTCACCAACGGCAATGAAGTCATCTCTTACATCCCGGACGAGGGTCATAACCTGCAGGAGCACTCGATTGTGCTCGTCCGCGGGGGCCGCGTGAAGGATCTCCCCGGCGTTCGTTATCATATCGTTCGTGGCACGCTCGATGCCACGGGAGTAGAGAAACGTCGTCGCTCCCGCTCGAAGTACGGCGTCAAGCGCCCCAAGGCCGCCAAGTAACCAACCGTCCCTCTCTTAATCCGATTTCGCCATGTCACGTCGTCACAGAGCTGAGAAACGCCAGACCGTTCCGGACGCCCGGTACAACAGCCCGTTGGTTGCGCACCTCGTCAATGTCATCATGAAGAGCGGCAAGAAGAATCTTGCCCAGCGCATCGTGTACGGGGCTTTCGAGAAGGTCTCGGAGAAGCTCGAGAAGGGCGATCCGGTGGATCTGATGCTGGGGGCCTTGGAAAATGCCCGTCCGCGGCTCGAGGTTAAGAGCCGCCGCGTCGGCGGCGCGACCTATCAGGTTCCGATCGAGATCTCGTTTGAACGACAGGAGTCACTCGCTCTGCGGTGGATTGTCGACGCGGCCTCGGGTCGCAAGGGCATCCCAATGAAGGACGCGCTCGCCGCCGAGATCATCGACGCCTACAATAACACCGGGTCGGTCGTCAAAAAGAAGGAAGACACCCACAAGATGGCGCAGGCTAATCGCGCCTTCGCTCACCTCCGCTGGTAATCAGTCCAGGGTCC